>JAADYV010000542.1 GCA_010092855.1 Chloroflexota bacterium
GTGTACTATCGGACAGGACGTGTCCGTGTTGCATAACGTAGCCCGTTGGGGCAAGCGTGCAACAGAAGCCCCCGAATTTATTCGTGGGGAGCGTCACCTATTTTAGCACCCTGGTGTAAATACAAGAAAGGGGCATGTGCGGCCCCTCTCTTGTGTCACGTATTTGGGTTTGCCCGTGCCGGGGAGATGGTGTTCCCCCTCCCGGCCCGAGGCTTGCGTAGCTTCCACAGGCTATACTTGCTGGTCGGAGATGGCGGCGGGACGTCTGCCCACCAGCCCCCGCAGCCGGTCGATGCGTATGAACTCGGGCATACGCCGGTTTTGTATAGCGATGCGAATCTGGTCGAACATGATGGCCATGATGATCATTGCGCCGATGGCAACTTCCTGCCAGTACGCATCGTATTTGAGCAGGTTCAGCCCGCTGCGCAGCACGAAATAGACAATCGCGCCAATCAGCGTGCCGATTACGGTGCCCTTACCGCCGGTCAGGCTGGTGCCGCCGATGACGACCGCCACGATGACTTGCAGCTCGTAGCCCATCGCTGCATCCGGCGCTGCTGACCCAAGCCGCGAAGTCAGCAGCACACCGCCAACGCCGCCCAAAAAACCGGAGAAGGTGTAGACCATCACCAGCACGCGGCGGGTGTGGATACCGGAGAGTTCGGCAGCCTGGGCGTTGCCGCCCACGGCGTACGTGCGATAACCCCAGATCGTGCGCGCCAGGAAGATGGTCATAATCGCGCAGATCACGAGCATAATCAACGCTGGGTACGGGAATCTATACCCCTCGAGAATGGGTACGTTCTCCGGCATGATGTACTCGCCGCGCCCCACCTCCATGAACTTCTCGTTGAAGTTCCGCAGCGTTTCGCCTTTGGTCACGCCCGTGCAGAAGCCGCGTGCCACACTCATCATCCCCAGCGTGGCGATGAATGGGGGCAGCCGGAAGTAGGCAATCAGGACGCCGTTGATCAAGCCCACTAGCACCCCAACGCTACATCCGAGGAGCATGGCAAAAAGCACATACCGCCACTCGTCGGGCACCAACATCTTTTCCCGGACGTTGCCGCCTGAGCTGGTAAATTCGGTGAGGGTGGCATAGGGGGACTTGTCGCCGCTGATGTAATAGGCTGCGACCAGGCCGGACAGCGCCATCACCGACCCCACCGAGAGGTCGATGCCGCCGGTGATGATGACCAGCGTCTGGCCAAACGCCGCAATCGCGATCCACGACATCGCCAACGCGATGTTCTGCAGACTTTGCGGTGTGGTGAAGGTATCTGTTTTATACGACAGGTACAACACCATCGCAATTAGCACCAGCGTGACCCCGAACTCCTGGCTGGCGATAGCGCCGCGTATGCGCCAGTTTTGCTCGGAAAACAGCGGAGGTTCGATGCCAGCCGCGATATGTGCTCTGGTCCTGGTCGAGATCATGTACGTGAAGGCCAGCCAAAACAGGAACACTGCGATCAAGCCACCCACCAGGCCGACAAGTATACCGAAGATGATGCCTTTGTTGGGGGACCGGTTTTTGCTGACAAACAGGACCCGGGTGCCATAAGCGCCCACGATAGCGGCGATGATATTGCTTGCCAGCAGCACGGGTATGAGAGGGATGTTCATAAGGTTCTCCGCAATATTGATTGTGTGGCGTTGGTGGGGCCGTGTGGGTCCCGCCGCCAAAATGTTCTCGCTATGTAATCAGTGTTTTGTGTTTTGAACCGCTAGGCCGGGTCGACGTGGTCACTTAAGTATGGTAAACGCTTGCCTGCCAATGGCAACACGACTTAGCCGCGTAAGAGCTCTTTCGCCGATCCATTCTGCCCCAGGTCGATCTGGCCGGTGGCATAGGCCATGATACGTTCCTGGGTGGCCTCGGTCCGGTCCAAAATACCTGAGACGCGGCCCTCATGCATGACCACGATCCGGTCACTCATCGCCAGCACTTCGGGCATGTCAGAAGAAATCATGATAATGCCAATGCCTTGCTGGGCCAGGTGTGACATCAGGGAATGGATCTCAGCTTTGGCCCCGACGTCGATCCCGCGCGTTGGTTCGTCCAAAATAAGCACACGGGGATTGCTGGCCAGCCACTTGGCTAACACTACCTTTTGCTGGTTGCCGCCAGAGAGGTTTTTGACCGTTTGCTGCATATTCGGTGTGCGCACGCGCAGGCGGTCAACATATTCCTGGGCGACACGATGCGCGTACCCACTGCGTACCCAACCAGCGGTGGTGGATCGTTCGAGAGTAGGCAGGATCATGTTGAAGATCACGGGCAGCTCCAACACCAACCCCTGATTGCCGCGATCTTCGGGGACCAGCCCGATCCCCACACGCATGGCCTTGTACGGGGTGGAGATGTTAACTTGCCTATCGTCGAGCCAGATTGACCCGCTATCTTTGGCATCCGCCCCGAAGATAAGCCGCATCGTTTCGGTGCGCCCGGCACCCACGAGCCCGGCAAAGCCCAGAATCTCCCCGCGGCGCAGGTCAAATGAAACGTTTTCCACCACGCCCTGCCGCGTGAGGTTTTCGACCCGCAGCACCACGTCCCCGATCTCGGCTTCTTCTTTGCTGAAGACTTCATCGACATGCCGCCCCACCATCAGGCGGATAATTTCGGGTATATCCGTTTCGTGCGTTGGCCGCGTGCCAACCCGCCTGCCGTCGCGCAGCACCACAATGCGGTCCGATACTTCGAACACTTCTTCCAGGCGATGGGTGATGAAGACCACTGCCAGGCCACGCTCGCGCAGGCTGCGCATGATCTCGAACAGCGCTTTGGTCTCGTCAACGCCCAATGACGAGGTCGGCTCGTCCATGATGATCACTTTGGCATCAATCGCCAGCGCTTTGGCGATCTCGACTTGCTGGCGTGCAGCCACTGACAGGTCTTGCACGATGGTGCGCGGCGCAATTCGTGCGCCTACCAGGTCTAGCAAGGCTTTGGCCTTGCGCTCCATCCGGCGCGCATCGACAAATACTCCGGCCCTACGTGGCTCCCGCGCGATAAATATATTCGTTGCCACGTTCTGGTTGAGCGTCAGCGTGAGTTCCTGGTAGATGGTCGCGATCCCCAACGACTGAGAATGGGCCGGGTTCTGGGGCCGGATTTCGCGACCTTCCAGGAAAATGCGCCCTTCGTCTTTTTGGTACGCTCCGGCCAGGATTTTCATCAGCGTGGACTTACCCGCACCGTTTTCGCCCAGCAGCGCGACAATTTCGCCGGGGTAGACTTCGAAATCAACATCATCCAGCGCGAGTACACCCGGAAATCGCTTGCAACACCCTTCAATTCGCAGTAACGGTTCTCTTTCCAACGTCCTAGCCTTCCTTCCAGGAATGGGGTGGAAGGCGGCTGCCTTCGCACCCCAGTTTCACGAACGTTTACGTTCGCGCGCAAGCCTCAGCCCACACGCGGACGTGCGCGGCTTACTCTGCCGGGTAGGGCGGGGGCAGCGGCTGGGTGAAGTCGCTGTTTTCCCAGGCTTCGGCCATCGCTTCCACGTTGTGGATGGTCACGATGTCCATCCCACTGTTGGTCCAATCGTTGTAGGGGTACAGGTTGGTGATGTTGTTGAAGACCATGTAAACCGTGTCATAGCCCCAACCCCAGTACTTCTGACCAACCAGACCGTGCAGCAGGCCGTCTTCGACCCATTCGAGTTCGACCGGCAGCGTATCGAACGCCACGGCTTTCATGTCATTGTTCATGACGGCTTCTTCGTAAAGCGGCATTGCGCCCTGGCCCGCGAAGACCGGCCACAGACCCACGAAGAACCAGCCATCCAGGTCCGGATAGGCCAGCATGGTTTCTTCAACGACCTGGACACCCAGGTTGATGTCGTCGTTGCAGGCCACGGTTGTCACGATCTCGATGCCGGGGTACTGCGCGACATAGTCTTCAAAGCCGCGAATGCGTTCTTCGAGGTTGAACGCGCCGGGGACGCCGGTCAGAATGGCGACGGTGCCCTCTTCGCCCATCTCGTTGACCAGCAAGCGACCAGCTTCGTAGCCGCCGCTGTAGTTGTCAACACCCAGGTAGGTGAAGCGGCCCGATTCGGGGCTGTCCGAGTCCCAGGTCATGACGGGGATACCAGCGGCCAGCGCCGACTGGATCGGGTCCACGCAGCCGTCGGGGTCGTTGCA
>JAADYV010000543.1 GCA_010092855.1 Chloroflexota bacterium
CCACAACACCGGCCCCAGCGCCAGCCACGTCCAACGCACCAGTCCGGGGAAGGTCCACACGCGCCACTCGACGGACTGCCCCGGCGCACCGAACACCAGCCGGTACCACACCAGCACCACAAACACGTTCGAGACGGCGTAGCGCTCGACGCCGTGTGACTGCCCGCTGCTGACCACCAGCAAGTACGTGCCCAGGATGCCGACGCGCCAGTGGACCGGCACGGGGATGCGCTCGCCCCCTGGCCAGCGCGGTCCCAGGCCAGCGACGGCCAGCGCCAGCCCATAGATCATGGCGGCCAGTTCCGTCAGGCGCTGGAGTTCGTACATCGTGCCCAGGTCGTGGCGCGCATAGTAGATCGCGGTGTGGAACGTGTAGCCAAACGACGCGGGGTCCCACGCGGTGAATTCCCGGTACCACAGCGCGCGCTGGATCATCAGCACGTAAAAGGGGTAGTAGCCGCTGGTCTGGTAGACCCACCACGCCGTGCTCAGCGCGATTCCGATGCCGCCCAGCGCCGGCACCCAGACCGGGTTGTGATCGTCCAGCAGCCGCCGCCAGCGAGGTAAGTCGGGATGGGCACGCCAGTGCTGCACTGCCAATACCAGCGCCCACACGCCAAACGCGGGCAGCAGCGCCAGGCCATTGGGCTTGGCCAGCCCAACCACGATCCCGGCCACCAGCGCCCCGATCCCGGCCAGGCGCAGGCGGGCAACCGGCACCGGCGCGGATTCGTCCGACTCGCCTGCCGGTGGCGGGAGCGTAGTCCCTAGCTGGATCACGCCCACCAGCGCACCCGACAGCAGCAGGAAAAACGAGTCCGCTTCGCCTACATACAGCCACGCCCCAAACGGCACCACGCCCAGCACCAACATCCGCCACCAGCGCCGCTCGCCGGTGAGGGCCAAAAACAGCGGGGCCAACAGCACAAACATCACGCTGTTGACCGCGCGCGAACTGCACATCCCGCCGCCCTGCCGGATCACGACGCTCGTTATGGCCGGGAACAGTGGCCACCAGCTATAGTCGTTTAACTGGTAAAGATGGCGCGGCTCCAAGGACGCGGTATAGCCGGTGTAGCCGTCCAGCCCGATGCGCATGTAGTTGCGCACATCGCCCGCCCAATAACACGTCCCCGGCAGGTCGCCATAGCGCGGGTCGTCGGGTATGAACGCCGAATCAAACGCGGCATCGACCAATTGTGTGCCCACCACCAGCAGCAGCACCATCCCAACGCACACCAACCCTATCCCTAGCGCTTGCTGCCGCCACTGCATGTTTCCGGTCCTTTACTGGTCAGGGGTTGCGGAATCCGTCGCGATATATACCGCCGTCGCAGCATATGGCAGCGTCGGCGTCGGCACAAACATGTAGGTGGCGTAGGTCGGCAGCAGCACCGGGTCCCCGACCGATTCGGTCGAAAACGCTTCCGCCGTCCCCACCTCCCGGTCGGGATACACGATCATCTCGAAACGCGATTCGACTATCGCCCCCCATTCATCTTCCGCGATGACGGTGATGATGGTCGTACCGGGCGCATTGGCGAATATCCTGAAGGACCCAAAATCAGGACGTGATACCTCGGCCACGTTTGGATCGCTCGACTCCACAAAAATCGAAAACTCATCACCGTCCGGGTCCTCCGCCTCGACATACCCGTCCACAATGTCGCCTACATATACGAACGTGTTTTCGACACTCACGTTGAAAAGCACTGGGGGCCGATTGCGCGTTGGCGCACCGTCTTCGCCTTGGAACACGTGGACCACAAACCGGTACCCGGATTCCAACCCGGTTTCGTCCACGGCCACGACCTCGACCTGGATTTGGCCGGGCGCGTGCGCAACCAGTTCGATAGCGCCATAGTCAACGAGGTAGGCTTCGACGATATCCGGATTGCACGAATTGACAAACACCTCAAACTCGTCGCCTTCCTCGTCGAACACTTCAAACTGAAACACCGTCGCTTCGCCTACCATCAGTTCCTGGTCAGGGATTTCGGCTATGGTAGGCGAGCCGTTCCAGACAGCTTCATCTTCAGGGGACATCTCGTCCAGCCGCGAATTCGCCCATTCTGTGCGGCGGTCGGCGTCTTCCGGGTCTGCGGACAACATGTAAAAAAAGCACACGTCGCGTTCTTCCGGCGTTTCTGGTGAAAAACTCACGACCTCGACGCCGGGATTGGGCTTCCACACCGGGGAAAGGTCTTCGTCCTCGTTAAACGTCAACTGGCGCGGGTCGCTGCCGTCGGCGTTCATCACGTAGATTTCCAGGTCCTCGCCATCCCGGCTCGATGCAAACGCAATCTGGCTGCCATCGGGAGACCAGGCGGGCATCATGTCCGGCCCTTCATTAAACGTTAACTGCCGGGGTTCGCCCCCTTCGGGACTGATCAGGTAAATATCCGAATTCCCATCGTAGCCCAGGTCGACGTCAAAAGCCAGCCAGCGCCCATCCGGTGACCAATCGATGCCGGCAATGCTGCTTTCCGGCGCATCAAACACCACCCGCTCCAGGTCGCCGTCACGGTTCAGGATCGAAATGGATGAGCCGCTGAAGGAGGCCACCGCCAGCGCCGATCCATCCGGCGACCAGGTGGGGCGCAGTATCTCCTCGGCTGGTTCGGTCAGTTCCCGCCGCCCGGAGCCGTCCGGGTGGATGGTCATCAGGGCCGCCAGGGTACTTTCCTCCCCATAGGCAACAATCTCCGAAAACACGATTGGCTCACCGTCCGGCGACCAGGCCGCGAACATGATTCCCGTATCCGACGCCGCCAGTTCGCGCCGGTCGCTGCCGTCGGCATTGATCACGTACAGCCGCCCACTGTACTCAAACACACCGGATTCTTCGGCTCTTTGCATCGTTTCACTCAAGTCCAACCAGGGCACCACCAACTGGCTGCCATCGGGCGACCAATCCATCGCCAGTATATATCCAGGCGGAATTTCCTCCAGCCGTCGCACGAGATTTCCCTCGGTGTCCATGATCAGCACGTCCATAAGTTGAACGACGACCTCGTCCTCGCCCTCTGGCGCGGGAATGGACACATACGCGATCTGGTTCTCGAACGGTTCGGCTGGTTCGCGGCCTTCTCCAGCATCGTCATCATCGTCGTCGGAAGGCGGGCCACCGCCCAGGTCACAATCCCCGCCGCACAGGTAGTCGTAGTCCTCGTAGTCTTCGTCGGGAATGTCTTCCAGTTCGGCGTCGTCCAGGTCATCCCCGGCATTGAATACGAACTGCTTCCCCTCGGGGATATCACGCACTTGCCCCGTGTCTTCCGCCACGACCGCGCATTCCCCGGTGAAGCAGCTTGCCACTATCTCCAGCGTGTCCTCGTCGTAGCGCATCCGCACGCTGGACGCTGTCGCCTGGGTGCAGATCGGTTCCGGGGTGCAGATCACCGCCGTATCGCCCCAGTTGCCGCGTTCCAGGTACACCTCGCCGTCGGTCAGGTCCAGGCGCAGCGGGCGGGCTGGATCGGTGATCGTGCTCAATTCGACCAGCGTCTCGCGCTGCGTGACGGCAAACGCCCCCTGCTGGAACACGCCTCGCACCCGGCTGCTGCGCGTGTTGAGGTAGTCTTCGTCCTGCAGCGTCATGTTGTTGTAGACCTGGATATCGTCTTCGTCCCGGCGCAGGAGAGTGTTGCTGCCCTCGACCAGTTCCAACCGGGGATCAGCACCGGGCACCAGCGTGCGAATGGGGCCAGGCGGCGGGTCATCATCGTCGCGTTGCAGGATCAACACCACCCCGATCACGACCGCGATCACCACCAACAGACTCATGACGCCACCCAGCCACAGCCAGCGTCGTTCGCCCTGCCGGGCCCGGGCCTGCTGGCGGCGCACCGGCAGCGGCTGTTGGTGGGGAATGTACGTGTTGGGGTCGGTGCCAGAGATGTAGCCGACCCGCATCCCCAGGCGCTGCAACTGGCCCGCCAACTGGTTAAAGGCGACCTGGTGATCCTGGTTAAAGAAGTCGATGTATTGCACGCGGCTGAGTTGAAAATGGACGTCGGCAGGCCGGTACAGCACGGGGATCAGGATTTTCTGCTGGTCAAGGTAGTACTGCCACTCGTCCTCGACGTTCTTGGACGCCATCGAGTCGGGGGAGATGATGATGATCATCGCGCGGCAGGCGGTCAGGGCTTGCTGGATCGCCGTGCTCCACTTGACGCCTGGGCTGATATTGCGCACGTCCAGCCAGACATCCACCCCGTAGTTGCCCAGGTTGTCGGCCAGCCAACGCGCGAATTCCTCGTCCTTGCGGCTGTAACTGATGAAGACTTCGGCCATGCCCGTTTTCTCCTCGAATATAGCGGTCAGCGTACCAGCCTTCAGCCAGTATTTTCCCCCCGCCGAACGTAGCGTGTCTCTGCCAGCTCAATACAGATACATCGGGCGTCGGACGGTAACCACGAAACTCACTTCCGCCAGACCGCCGTTGCCATCACTTGCGGTGACACTGATCGTCGTTGTGCCGGAATTGTCCTGGCTTGTCAGGACCACCTCGGCAATTGAAATACTGGCCGAGACCAGCGCGACATTGCCTGACACAACCGTGAACACCAGGGGATCACCGTCGGGATCAGAGGCCAGAATCGGGACGGTAAGCAAATCATTCGTCCAGAGCCACTGGCTGCTGATCGGCGATATCACGGGCGGATTGTTGGCGGCGGGAGCCTGGACGGTAACGAGGAACGAGGTTTCATCACTCCCCCCCCGACCATCAGTGACCGTGACCGTGACCGTCGCCGTGCCTGCCCCAACCGCCGTCAGGCTGATCGCTCCCTCAGAGGCATACACGCTCGCCACACTGGCATTGGAACTGGTGGCCAGGTAGTTGAGTGGATCACCATCGGCATCGTACCCGCTGACCGGCAGATTGCGCTGCTGGCCGACCAGCAACATCTGGTCATCAATACCCCCCACCCAGGGATTGCTGTTCCACAGGGTCGGAGTATAGGACGGGGTGTAGGGTGGCGTAAAGGTCGCGGTCGCGACCCGCGCCGGGGTTCCGGTCACGGTCACCGCAAACGACGCCTGAGTCTGGCCGCCGCGCCCATCGCTAACCCAAAGATCCACCGTCGTCGTACCGGCGTTCCACGCTTGCAGTGAGATCACGCCTTGCCAGGTCGACGCGGTGACAATATTCTGGTTGCGTGGGGAAACGTTCGACACATACGGGGTATCGCCGGGGTCCGGGTCGCTCATCATCACCGCCAGCGTCTGGCTTTGCCCGGCCTGCATGACCAGCGGTGCAACCGGCTGCACGATGGGATCGCTGTTGGCCGCAAACTGGTAGGGCGTAAACGTCAGCGTAGGCGTAAGCAGGCGCTGCGATTCGGTGCCATCGCCAGTCGCTGGCGTGGCCGTTGGTGGCGTAGGCGTGGGCGTGACGGGCGGCGGGGTGAAAGTCGGCGTGATGCGCGCGGTGGATGGTGTGCCGTCCGGCGTGGACGGCGACAGCGTGAGTTCCGCTGCACTCACCACCCCCGGCGTGCAATCGCCGCCACACAGATAAGCGTAGCCTTCGTAATCTTCCTGCGGGATCGGCTCGAAGATCGCATCCTTGAGATCGCCACGCTCCAGGTTAACCACCGCCTGCGTCCCCGCCGGAATCGGAAACGAAATGCCGCCCACGCTGGTATCCTCCACCTGACATGTCCCGATGAAACAGCTCGCGATCAGGTCACCGCTGTCCAGATCATAGTCCACCCGAATGCTGGACCCCTGTGCGATGTAGTCCACATTTACAGCGCGCACCATGGCCACATTGCCCCAGTTGCCGCGCTCCAGGTAGATTTCGCCGTCGGTTAGCTCGACCACCAGCGGTTGGAAGGTGTCCGTCACCGCTATCAAATCGACCAGCGTATCTTTCTGGGTGACCGCGAATGCCCCCATCTGGAACACGGTCCGCACCCGGCTGTCGCGCGTATTGAGGTAGTCGGCGTCTTGCAGCGGCATGTTCTCGTACACCCCCATATCCTGCCCTTCGCGCCGCAGAATGGTGTTTTCGCCCTCGACCACCTCCAGGCGCGGGTCGTCTCCGGGTACCAGCGTGCGCAGCGGCCCCGGCGCGGCATCAGTACCAGGCGGGAACAACAGGTACACGGCCAGCGCCACAAACGCCACCACCAGCAGCAGCACACTCCCAATGATCCCACCGCGCCACACCCACCTGTATTTGCCTGGCTCGTGCAGTTGGTGGCGGCGGATGAATTCAGGCTGTTTGCTGATCACCAGCGCACGCGGATCCACACCCCGCCGCGCCACGCCTAGCGTCTGCAGGTGGCGATATAACTGGGTAAACGCCTGCCGCTGGTCCTGGTCCAGAAAGCTGATGTATTGCACCCGGCTGAGTTGGAAATGCAACTCGGCTTCGCGGTACAAAAGCGGCACCAGCGGCTTTTTCTGGTCGAGAAAAAACTGCCATTCGTCCTCGACGTTTTTAGACTTCATCGAGTCGGGTGATACAACGACGACCATGACTTTGCACGTTTTCAGTGCGTCTTGAATGGCCGTGCTCCACTTGATCCCGGCATCGAGATCTTGCACATCCATCCAGACGTTTACGCCATTGTTCTCCAGGTTCCCTGCCAACCAGCGAACAAAGGCTTCGTCATTCCGGCTGTAGCTGATGAAGACTTGTGCGGATTGCATGGGCCACCCCCTTGTCCATACCCGATTAATGAAAGTATAAACGATCTTCCAACTGGCATACAACCCCATTACCACATTCCAGCCGGAAAAAAGCGCAGGTTTTGCACCGGGGGACCCGTTGCACTATACTGCTAAACGGACACTGTATAAGTAGATAAATGCAGTGCAGACGGCACTATCACGCGGCAGAACCACGCCGCCAGTACGGGCAGCAGCGGACAGGCCAAGGGGTAGGCATGGGCATCCACAACTTAACCGGGCAAACGTTAGGACAATACGAACTGCGCGATCTGTTGGGTGTAGGCGGCATGGGCGCGGTCTATCGTGGCATTCAGACCGCGCTCAAGCGCGAAGTGGCGATCAAAGTGCTCTCGCCCGCGCTGGCCCAGCAACACGGTTACCTGGAGCGCTTCAACCGCGAAGCCGAAACCGCTGCCTCGCTCGAACACCGCCACATCGTCCCCATTTACGATTACGGCACCCAGCAAGGCACCAGCTATGTGGTGATGCGTATCCTGACCGGGGGCACGCTCGGTGAACGGATCACGCAGCGTATCGCCGACCAGCGCGAACTGCCGTCATTGGGCGAAATCGCGGAACTGCTAAGCCAACTGGCCAGCGCCCTCGACTATGCCCACAGCCAGGGCGTCGTGCACCGCGACATCAAACCCAGCAACGTCATGTTCGACAACCAGGGCACCGCTTACGTGGTCGACTTTGGGATCGCCAAGCTGATCGAGTCGACCGGCGTCCTGACGGCGACCGGCATGTCGATGGGCACCCCGGCCTATATGTCGCCGGAGCAGTGGCGCGCCGAGAGTCCCTCCGCCGCCACCGACCAGTACGCGCTAGGCGTGATGGTCTACGAGCTGGTCACCGGCCAGCAGCCTTTCGAAGCGCCGACGCCGTATGGCCTGATGCACAAGCACCTCAACGAGCGCGCCACCCCGCCCCAGGCGCTGCGTCCCGAAGTGCCCCAGGCGGTGACCGTGGCGATTGACCGCGCGATGGCCAAAGACCCGCGCGAGCGTTTCACCAACATCACCTCGTTCGCCCAAACCTTCGACCAGGCGATCCGGGGTGCAACGGGTGAAACCACCAGTTTCTTCACCTCGCCCGTGCATAAGCTGCCGCCCACGCCGCGCCACATGCTGTCGGGTACGTTCGTCTCCGGACTGCAACCCACCACCCGCCCTCCCCAGGCGAGCGAAATGCCCAAGTCGCTGTTCAAACGCCTGATGCCGCTGTGGTTGGTGCTGACGACCGTCATCGCGGCGGTGGTAGCGGTGCTGGTGGCTGACATGGTCATCGGCGGTGACGACGAAACACCCGCCGTCAACCACGCGGAACGCACCGTCATCGCGCAGCAGGCAACGGACCTGGCAGAACAGCTCGCTGCTGTAGGAGCCACCCAGACCGCGTTGCGCGTGCCGGTGACGCCGCCCCTGACCGCTTCCCCATCAACCAGCCCGGCTGCGCCCGAATCGCTCATCCCGCCTCCGCTGCCCTCGGAAGAACCGATCTCGTTGGCCAATACCGGGCGGCTGCGGCTCGACACGGTGCTGCATATCGAAGACCAGGCGGTGCGCGGGCTGGCATTTGGTGCCGACGGCCAGACGATCATCAGCATTCGCGAGGATGGACGGCTCGAACGCTGGCCGGTCGAGGGGGCCGCGCTGCCGATTGCCGCGCAACCCGGCATCAGCGCGCCCAGCGCCACCAGCCACGACGGAGAAATCTGGCTGTTGCAGGACGCCGACCGTGTCAGCGTGTGGAACGCCAACCTGTCGCAACTGGAGATTGAAGTCGAGGACGCGGACGCTACCATTTCCAGCGCCGCGCTCACCCAGGACAACGCACTGCTGGCGGTGGGTTATTCCACCGGTCTGGTGCAGGTGTGGGACGTGAACGACGTGCAGACTGAACCAATCGACGATTTTACAGTTAACGTCGAAGTCACCAGCCTGGCCTTTAGTGCCGATGGGCAGACGCTGGCCACCGGCAGCCTGACCGTGCGCGTGTGGCAGTTGGACAACGAGGAGTGGCTCGAGCAGGATACGCTGGAAGGGCATACCAGCCCCGTGCGCCAGATGGCGTTCAGCCCCGCCGGGGACCGGCTGGTTTCTAGCAGCCAGCGCGAAACGCTGCTGTGGGACATGGTGGAAATCCGCCGGTTGGATGAACTCGCCACCGAAACCGGCGGCGTGCAGGCCATCGCGTGGTCGCCGGAAGGCACGCTGCTGGTCACCGGGGCAAATGACGGCCAGATGCAGGTGTGGGACGCCAGCACCGGCCAGGACATGCGCACCCTGACCGATTACACCGGTACCATCACCCAACTGGCGTTTGATCCGGCAGGCACGCGGCTGGCGTCTGCCGGTACAGACGGCAACGTGACCGTTTGGAGCATACAAACGGCGCTGAGCATCGGCGTGCGGGATGAACTGGCGCTAACCGAAGCGACCGCATTGACCGGACATTCCGACCGCACACGCCGCGCCGTCTGGTCACCGAATGGCCGGCTGCTGGCCTCGGCGGGTGACGATGGCACGGTGCGCGTATGGGAAGCCGAGTCGGGCGAAACGCGCTTCGAGCTGGAAGGGCACACCGGGACGGTCTACGCGCTGGCCTTCAGCCCAGACGGGGAAGTCTTGGCCTCCGCCAGCGAAGACGGGTCGGTGCGGCTGTGGGATGTGGCCACCGGGGAAGAACGCGCCATCTTTAATGGGCACACTGGCGCGGTCTACAGCGTGGCTTTTGGCCCCGATGGAGAACGGGTCGCTTCTGGCGGCGCGGACCACATGGTGCGCCTCTGGGACGCGGACACGGGAGCCGAGCAGCGCGCCCTGGCCGGACATACCAACACCGTGCGCAGCGTGGCCTTCCACCCCGACGGCGACCGGATCGCGTCTGGCAGCGATGACGGTTCCGTGCGCCTGTGGGAAACCGATTCGGGGGACGAAATCTCCATGCTCGATGACCATACCGGCACAGTCTACAGCGTGACCTTCAGTCCCGACGGCAGGTGGTTGGCCTCCGGCAGCGGCGACGGTACGGTCCGGCTGTGGGATGCGACCAGCGCGGAACTGGCCAGCGTACTGCCCGTCACGGACTGGGTCACGGCGGTGGCTTTCAGTTCGGACGGCAAGCTGTTGGCGGCCACCGCACAGGACGGCACACTCCGGCTGTGGGATACCGGGTCCGGGCGCGTCCTGGCCACCTACCCGGTCGCCAACGACGGCGTGCAGAGCGTGGCATTTGGTCCCGAAGGGCAACAACTCGCATTGAGCGCGGAGGACACCGTGCGCGTATGGCGCATTTCGAACACGCCGGTGGCCGCGCTCACGCCCACCGCTACGCCGGTCACGCCCTCGGCCACCCCCACCGAAACG
>JAADYV010000544.1 GCA_010092855.1 Chloroflexota bacterium
CCGCTGCCGCCTTGCGTGCCTCCAAAACGACGCGGACGCCCGCCTAAACAGCAGATTTTGGAGGCGGCGGCATGATCACGTTATCTTGCCGAGCTACCCGTTTTTCGAACATGCCACTTTGTAGTGTGTACATCCAATCACACCGAACCAGAGTTCGCCCAACCTGTATCATCTCTTTGCTTTTGCTACTTGCCCCGATGAAATGCCCCGTATACCATGTAAATGGGGGTTGTGGACGGCGAACAGATTTTGCCTGGAAGGATATCATGCTAACGATACGTGATGCTCTGGAATTGCCCATCCTGGAACGCGCAACCCTGGTCGCAGGCTTCAATGGACAAGACAACGTCATTCGTAGGGTACATGTGGCGGATTTCCCCGGTGCCAAGTTTGAGTGGGCCAAGGGCGGGGAACTGCTGTTGACGACAGGATTTGGCCTGCTAGACAACGAGGCAGCGCAGAGAGCACTTATCCCCAAACTCGCATCGAAAAACCTGGCGGGACTGATCCTCTCGATTGAGCATTACCTCAAACACGCACCACAGGCAATCTGCGAGGCGGGCAACCGTCTGGATTTTCCGATCATCGAACTTCCCCCGGATGTCTCCTTTGTGGATATCATAGAAGTTGTGTTTTCCCATATCGTCAGCGAACACTATGCGATACGCGAACGAGTTGATCAGATCCATCGCACGCTCACCACCCTTGTCCTTGAGGGCGGCACGCTGCAAGACCTGGCAGACGTATTGTCAGACATTCTAGAACGGTCGGTCGTGATCGAGAACACTGCTTTCGAAGTACTGGCCACTGCGCAGGTCGGGGCGGCGGATGGGGCGCGGATACGGAGCCAGACAGAGGGGCGTGCCCCACCCGATATCGCTGAACAGCTGATCAAGTACGGAATCTACCAGAAACTGCACGGTATGGCGCGCCCAGTATACGTTCCCGCAATCCCTGAGCTGGAGATGACGATGGACCGGATTGTGGCCACCATCATCGTAGCCCACCAGGTTATGGGATACATGTGGATCATTGCAGGCGAGCGTGAGCTAACCAGCCTGGACGAGTTGACCCTCGAACACGCAGCCACCGTCGCAGCGCTGATCATGTTTAAAGAGCGTGCGGTACACCAGGCCCAGATGACGCTGCGCGGCGACTTCGTGGAACAACTGTTTAATGTGTCTGATTCGCAGGACGCGGAGCTGGCTGAACGCGCGCAGCAACTCGATTTCAACCTGGACCTATCATACCAGGTGCTGGTTGTAACTGAAACCGACGCCGCGCCAGAGGCCGCACCCTCGCTTTTAGCGCATGTCGAACAATGGATCGCCCCCCTCCACGCAGCCCTGGCTGTGCCACGCGGTTCACATGTAACGCTGATCCTGCAGAGTCACCATCTGCCGCAGGGAAACAGCATCGCTGCGCAATTGGTCGACATCGCGCACGCGGACGGAACAAAGCTGCTGGTTGGGATCGGTCGCGCCGTCAACAATCTCGCCGGATTGCGGCGCAGTTACAACCAAGCCATCGAAGCGCTGGAAATCGCGACTGCCCTGGGACAGCGCGAAGGGTTAAGGGACTTCGACACGCTAGGTGTGTTGCATTGGCTGCGTCATTTGGGTCCCAAGGTGTTGCACGAAAACACGTATCTGGGCGCAATTCACCGACTGGCAGACTATGACACACGCTACAATCATAATCTGTTATTAACGCTGGAAACATACCTTGATGAAGGCAGCATGTTGACGGTGGCCTCGATGCTGTACGTCCACCGCAACACGTTAAGCTACCGACTTGAACGCATTCAGCAGTTGCTCGATCTCGACCTGTCTGACCCCATCTGCCGGATGAATGTCCACGTAGCCCTCAAAACGTATCGTCTGCGAAATACGAAACCCCCTTCCCCCTGATTACCAGAATTTGTGCACCATGCACAAACAAACGAGCAAAACATTGGTTCCATGACTATTCAAACCTGCAAACACATTTCTGTAAAATGTGTTTAACTTTGGATTGGTTGAGAATAAAACCGATCATAGTACTGCGTGGTGATGGACGGTGTTGGGGCTGGTTGATTGGTTCGTTTGCCGCTCCAATAGGTGAGGCGGCAGCGATTTGTGGGCACCTGTTGCTCTGGAAGGTGGTAGGAAAACAATGCTGTGTTCTTCGTCTCACAAACCGTTGTGTGAATGCCCCAGTGTGTCGCCAGTCCGTCAGGCGACACACGCATATACACCGCTTTCTGATGCCGACATCACGCGCATCCATGACGCCTCGTTGACTGTGCTGGAACGCACGGGAGTCGAAGTCACCAGTGCCGAGGCGCTGGCGATTTTCCAGCAAGCAGGGGCAGCAATTGATCCGGACCGCAGTCGCGTCTTTCTGCCGCGTGGCATGGTCGAGGATGTCCTCGCGCAGGCTTGTCACCGCTTCACCCTGGCCGGGCGCGACGAAGCCCACGATTTGGATATGGGCGGTGAGCGCGTCTACATGGGCACAGGCGGCGCGGCAATCTCGGTGCTGGACCTGGATGGTACCGTCAGAGAAAGTCGTCTCACCGATATTGCGGAGTTCGCGCGTCTGGTAGACTGTCTGCACAACATCCACTTCTACCAGATTCCCGTTGTTGCACGCGACATCCCAGACCACCTCCACGACATTAACCAGGTTTATGCCGCGCTTAGCAATACCACCAAACATATTCAAACCAATCTAAACTCGCTGTCATCCGCACGTGACGTGATGGCACTAGCCACGATGGTGGCTGGCAGTCCAGCAGCATTAGCGGCGCATCCGTTCCTCTCGTTCGTGACCTGCTGCGTCAACAGCCCCCTGCGTTACGATCCGCTGCCCACCGCGCTGATGATCGAACTGGTGCGCAACGATCTGCCGGTAGCGATCTCGTGTGCTCCGATCACAGGCATGACCGCGCCAATGGCGCTGGCGGGCTCACTGGTGCAGATCAACGCCGAAGTGCTTAGCGGACTGGTGCTGGCAAACCTGGTACGGCCTGGTGCGCGCATTCTAGCCGGGTATGTGCCTACCGTTGCCGACCACCGCCAGGGTGGGGTCGCCGTCGGCACGCCAGAGTTCGCCTTGATGAACGCTGCCGCCGCCCAATTGGCGCATTTTTACGATATTCCGATCTACAACTCAGCCGGCACAGCAGACAGCAAACTGCCAGATGTTCAGGCGGGGTATGAAAAGGCAATGACCAGCACTATCGCCGCGCTGTCTGGGGCGAATTTCATCCATCACACGGCGGGGATGCTGGAATCCTTGTTGTGCGTCGCCAGCGAACAATATGTAATCGACGACGACATCAATGGCAGCGTTATGCGGTTGGTGCGCGGAATCGAGGTGGACGACCAGACGTTGTCCGTAGACGTGATCGACGAGGTGTGCAATGGCGGCCAGTTCTACCTGGAAAACTCGCAAACCCTCGAGTTGATGCGCAGCGAATGTTTCTATCCGCGCATTACTGATCGCAAACCGCGCATCGATTGGGAAGCAAAGGGTTCGCTTGACATGCGTGAACGGGCGCGTCACCGCGCGTGCACGATCCTGACGACCCACCAGCCCACGCGGCTACCTGCCGCCGTTGACCAGGCTATCCGCGCGCGGTTCGAGATTCTGCTGCCACCTGAGCTTTCCGGCAGCCCTATTCCACTCGGTTATCCCGTGCAGCTACCCGAACGCATCGTTGAAGCCGAGGAAGCGGAGTTCGCTGTGTATGAATGCGACCGACGCTGAGGTGTGCCGAGGAAAAAAGCGTGTGAGCCTGCGCTCTTCCATATCCAGGTTCGTTTCTAATCCACATTCGCCCGCGTTTTTCCGCGCCCATTTTTCAGGAGGAAAAACCTCGTGACTCAGCAGTTGTCTGTGCCAACCTTGCAGCCGTTTTTGCGAATCCTCTCCGACGAACAAATCCAGGCCATCCATATTGCTACGCTAGAGATACTAGAGAAAATCGGGGTCGAGTTTGATGATCCCCACGGCAAGTCGCTGCTGCTGGATGCAGGTGCGTGGGAATCCGGTGACCGGGTCAAGATACCAGAAAAACTCGTCAATGACGCGATCCAGAATGCTCCGTCACGGATTCCGATGTACACGCGCCTGGGCGAGTTGACGATGCCGCTGGAACTGGGCAAGGTATTCTTTGGATCGGGATCAGATGTCACCTTCGTGCGCGACGTCTACACAGGCGAGCGCCGTCGCGCCATCGCTCAGGATGTCGTGGATTTTGCGCGGCTGGCAGATGCTCTCGACAACATTGACTTTGTCATGTCGATGAGCAATCCGGTTGATGTGCCGCCTGATGACCTGTATCTGTACGAATTCATTGGCATCGTGCGCGGCTCGATCAAACCCAACGTGTATACGGTCAAAAACCGCCGCGACCTCGAAGATATCCACCGGATTGGCGTTGCCATCGCGGGCAGCGAACAGGCGCTGCGCGAAAAACCCTTTTTCCTGCTGTATCCTGAGCCGATTTCCCCGCTGCTGATGCCCAGCGAGGTGATCCAGAAAATCCTGTTCTGTGCAGAAAAGGGCATTCCCACCGCGTTTGTCCCGTCGGCCAACCCCGGTGGCGGGGGTCCAATAACACTGGCCGGGGCATTGGCGCTGGGTAACGCCGAATGTCTGGTAGGGCTGATCCTGACTCAACTCGTCCGTCCGGGAACGCCGTTCCTCTACGGGTTCAACACCGCGAGCCTGGATATGAAGACGACGATTGTCAGTTACGGCTCACCGGAGTGGAGTATGGGGATGGCGGCGTGCAACGATCTGGCTCGCCATTACAATCTACCGGTATGGGGCTTTGGCGGCGCAACGGATAGCAAGGTCGTAGATGCACAGGCAGGCGCTGAATACACCTTTTCGCTCCTGACCGCTTTGCTATCCCGGACCACGCTGGTGCATGATGTGGGCTATATCGAGTATGGGGCCGGGGCTGCGATGGAAGCTCTGGTCATCGCCGACGAAATTATCAGTATGGCGCGCGTTTTTGCGCGCGGGATCGAGGTCAACCCCACCACTCTGGCGTTAGATGCCATTGCGCGTGTCAAACCAGGAGCGGGCTTCCTGGCTGATGATCACACGTTAGAGCACTGGCGCGAGGCGCAGTGGAAACCGAATATTGTGGACCGCAGCCGTTATCAGCAATGGGATGAAAAAGGACGTCAGGATATGAACGCGCGTGCCAATGCACGAGCGCGCGACATCCTGGCCGACCACCAAACGCCGCCGCTGTCTGCGGAAGCCGAAGCCGCTATCGCGGACGTGCTAGGTCAACGCGCTGCCGTGCGACAGTAGATGAGCAGCGCCACAAGCACACAGTCTTTAGGAAGGCAAACTATGTCGTTAATCGAAGAAATTCGGCAAGCCGTCATCGTTGGGGACGCACCAGACGCCAAAGCAAAGGTCGAGCAGGCGCTCAACGACAACCTCACCGCCGACACCGTACTGCGCGAGGGATTGATTGATGCCATGCGCGAAGTCGGCCAGCTTTTCGAAGAGGGCGACTTCTTTGTGCCTGAAATGCTGATCGCTGCGCGAGCAATGAAAGGTGCGCTCGACCTGCTGAAGCCGCATCTTGTCGAGGAAGGCGTCGAGCCGTTGGGCAAAGTCGCGATTGGCACCGTGAAGGGCGATCTGCACGATATCGGCAAATCACTGGTGGCGATGATGATGGAAGGAGCCGGATTCGAACTCGTCGATCTCGGCGTGGATGTGTCGCCGGATAAGTTCATTTCGGTGATTCAGGATGGCGCGGACATCGTGGC
Source organism: Chloroflexota bacterium (assembly GCA_010092855.1). GTDB lineage: Bacteria > Chloroflexota > Anaerolineae > Aggregatilineales > Aggregatilineaceae > TC-15. Next base: position 5,787 of record JAADYV010000544.1, read on the forward strand.
GATGTCGGCCTTGCTGACGACGACGATGCCGAATATGAAGCTGATCATTGAGGAAATCGAAGCCGCCGGCCTGCGCGAGCAGGTTGTGGTGATGGTCGGAGGCGCACCGGTCACTCAGGCCTTTGCCGACCAGATCGGTGCCGATGGCTATGCGGCGGATGCCTCGTCAGCGGCACGTAAGGCCCAGGAACTGATCGGCAGGTGAGACGTTTTGTCGCGCTGACCTGCGAAGCCCTGGCGCGCACGGTCTAGGCCCTGACCGCCGCCGCGCTAATTGTTGCCACGGTGCGGCTGCTGCGCCAGGAGCTGTACAATACCGCTTCGATGCTGCGGGCTACGTGCAAACGCATATCAATGCCATCCAGCCGGGTGAGTATGAGGCGGTGCTGCTGGTGTTTGGGTCGCGCGGCACTCTACCCGTGAGATGACTGCCGCGGGCATACACTGCCCTGGTGAATTCCCAGGCACACGACGGCATCACACACTACCTGGAACAGCGCCAGCCCAACCAGCAGGAACTCGATGTGGAACCGGGCCCATTCTGATATAGAATGGACTGTATGGAGCGTAACACGGAAAGCGCGGCCCTGGGAGTGGGGGGCCATAAGAGGAGACTACCGCATGCAAACCAACCTTCGAGGACCATCCACCGAAGTCACTATCGCCCCTGACCAGCCAACGGTCATGATCGGCGAACGCATCAATCCTACCGGGCGCAAGGCGTTTAGTGCCGAACTCCAGGCCGGGGACTTGAGCCGCATCGCACCGGACGCACAAGCCCAGGCTGACGCCGGCGCACAGGTGTTGGACGTGAATGTCGGTGCGGCGGGAGTGGACGAAGTGGCGCTGCTGCCCGAGGCGATCCAGCTTGTACAGGATACAGTCGATCTGCCCGTGTGTATCGATTCAGCTAACCCCGATGCGCTGGCTGCCGGGCTGGCGGTTTGCAAGGGCAAGGCATTAATCAATTCGGTGAACGGCGAGTTGGACAGGCTCCAAGCTGTACTGCCCCTGGTCGCGGAATTTGGTGCAGCAGTGATCGCGTTGTGCATGGACGATTCAGGTATCCCCGCGACGCCAGACGAGCGCGTCACTGTCGCGGAAAACATCCTCGCTGCCGCGCGCGAAGCCGGGATATCGCCGGAGGATATTCTGTTCGATCCGCTAGTGATGACTATTGGTTCAGATCACCGCGCGGGGTTGGTAACGCTCGAAACTGCGCGATTGCTGCGTGAACGACTAGGCTGCAACCTGACCGCCGGAGCCAGCAACGTATCGCACGGTATGCCGCAGCGCGATCTGCTAAATGTCGTCAATCTGACATTGCTGATCTCGGCGGGGGTCAATGCTCCGATCTGCAATCCGCTGAAAAACGGGCTGGCGGTGCGCGCCGTCAACTTGATGCTGGGGCGCGACGAATGGGGAATGGAGTATATAACGGCGTATCGCGCGACACCAAAGTAAAAACGCAATCTCGCTATCGCATTCCGGCCATCGCTGCTGGCTTGACTGGCGAACAGTGGATGATGACTGCTGCCGCCGCCGGAATTCGGTCTGCCTGGTCCGTCTGCGGCTGGTCGATTTGGGTTTTGCTCAAAGACCGCTCAATCCACCTGCTCTTGGTTCGCTGGAATGACCGCGCTTTTCATCCCCAAAACGCTACCTTGACTGCGCCACCGACGTATCCCACCAGTGCTCCATCCACACGCGAGGACACCGTCCTTATCCTAACAAGCGTTGTCGTGTGTGGCTAAGCGTCTTGGGCAACACCGGTTTGACTAAGTAAACTGATACCTCTCGCTTAATAGCGGGATGGCACTGGTCGAGGGTCGTGCAGACGACAACGGGAATCTGACTGGTTGTCTGGCGTTGGTGAATTTGCTGCAACAGCAGCCACCCGCATTGGGTCCAGCAAGCCGGAAACGCTTACATTCACGAGCAACTTGACCTGAACGTGGGCGAACTGGTCTATGGATTGAGCGAGCGGTTTACGCCGTTTGTCAAGAATGGACAGACGGTCGATATCTGGAACGAGGACGGGGGCACCAACTCTGAATACACATACAAAAACGTGCCTTTCTACCTGACCAGCAATGGGTACGGGGTATTGGTCAACAGCCCAGACAACGTGTCGTTCGCAGTGGCGTCGCACCAGGTGACACGTGTGCAGTTTAGCGTGCCGGGCCGCAGCCTGGACTATTACCTCTTCGCCGGCCCCACTCCGAAGGACGTGCTGGAACAGTACACGGCGCTGAGTGGTCGCCCGGCGCTTCCACCGGAGTGGTCCTTTGGGCTGTGGTTGACCACGTCGTTTGTCACCAACTACGACGAAGAGTCGATTATGGACGCCCTGGACCGGATGGCAGCGCTGGGCACGCCGGTCGACGTGTTCCACTTCGACTGTTTCTGGATGAAGGAGCAGACCTAGTGCAGCTTCCTCTGGAACGAGCGTTTTTTCCCTGATCCAGAAGGCATGTTGCAGCGCATCAAAGCGACAGGAACGCGCGTCTCGCTTTGGATCAATCCCTACATTGCCGAAAATCAGTACTGTTCGACGAGGGCATGGCCAACGGTTTCCTGCTACAGACCGTTGACGGGGACGCATATCAGGACGACAACTGGCAGGCGGGCATGGCTATCGTGGATTTCACCAACCCAGACGCGCGCGCGTGGTACACCAACCAGCTCAAAGCCTTGCTTGACATGGGCATTGATGCCTTTAAGACAGACTTTGGGGAGATGATCCCCACCAACGTCCGCTATCACGATGGCTCCGATCCGGACCAGATGCACAATTACTATTACGTATCTATACCTTGATTGCTAGTTGAAGTCGTACATGCAAGACCCGTTAGAATGGAGTTACCACACAACATTCAACGGAGGCCTCACATGAACGACACCTATATTGTAACTGCGTATAGCGTGATTGATGATCTGTTGAAAGCGCATGATTACACTGACGATGTGCGAGCAACCATCGGCGCAGCCGAGATTTTGACCGTAGCGGTGGTCGCCGCCAAGTATTTTCAGAATCATCATGAACGGGCCTTGTGTATTCTGATCAAGTTGGGCGACATTTCGCCTTTAAGCGTGTCGCGGTTCAACCGCCGCTTGCACGCGTTGAGTGATTGGTTGTTTGGGATCGTGACCTTGTTGGGCGAACTCTTTGCGACAGGTGAAGTGTTTATCATCGACAGCATACCTATGCCCGTGTGCAAACGCGTGCGTGCGCGACGGGGCAAGAAAGTGCGTGGCAAGATTTACTGTGGCTATTGCGCGGCCAAGCGTGAGAAGTTCTTCGGCTGGCGTTTGCATCTGATTTGCACCGCAGAAGGCGTACCGGTTGCGTTCGATTTGTTGCCGGCGTCGTTGCATGACCTGACGCCATTGCATGAGTTGACCGTTCATTTGCCTGAAGATGCGCCCGTCTTTGGCGACAAGGGCTACATTTCCGCTCCTGATGCCCAAACTATTCTCGTCGAATGTGGGATACGGATCGTATCGGTTCGACGCAAAAACATGCAGCCGAATTCGTAAGCGGATTGAAACCGTTTACTCGCAAATGGAAAAAATGGGTATTCAGTCGCTTCATGCTCGCACCAATCTTGGTTTTGATCTGAAAGCCTGGGCCAGCTTACTCGCCCTTGCCTTTACCAATATCATCGACTAGCAATCACGGTATCTATAATAATCAATGTGTGTTCGAATTGATGGAGCAGGAAAAGGGGCCGGGCCAGGCGATTGTGTATGCGCGCTCGGCAACCTGCGGCGGGCAGAAGTTCCCGGTACATTGGGGCGGCGACAACAGCGCCACCTACGTATCAATGGCCGAGACGCTGCGCGGGGGGCTCTCGCTGGGCCTGAGCGGATTTGGTTTTTGGAGCCACGACATCGGCGGGTTCTTCGGCACGCCCACGCCCGATCTCTACAAGCGCTGGATCGCGTTTGGCCTGCTGTCGTCGCACAGCCGGCTGCACAGCGACAGTGACCTGCGTGTACCCTGGAACTTTGACGACGGATCGGCAGATGTGCTACGCTTCTTTAAGAATCTGAAAGCGCGCCTCAAGCCGTACCTGATGGATATGATGCAGGAAGCCCTCGACCACGGCTGGCCGATGCTGCGCGCGATGGTGCTGGAGTTCCCCAACGATCCCACCTGCCGCCATCTCGACCTGCAGTACATGCTGGGGTCGGCGCTGCTGGTTGCGCCGGTGTTCAACCCGCACGGCGAAGTGACACAGGGCGCGGGCTGGCGCACGGAACAGCACAGCTACCTGAGTCTGCCGGTGTGGTGTCACATCGAGCACAGCCAGCGCTGGGATTGTCTGAACGGATACCTGCCCTGATTCGGTAACTTGGCCTGAAACCTTCCAGGAGGAAAAAGACACGATGCGCGAACCCTATCGCTGGTGGCAAACCGGCATTATCTACCAGATTTATCCCCGGTCGTATCAAGACAGCAGCGGCGACGGGGTGGGTGACCTGCCCGGCATCGTCCAACGCCTGGATCATGTCCAGCGGCTGGGTGTAGACGCGATCTGGCTCTCGCCCTTCTACCCGTCGCCGATGCACGATTTTGGCTACGACGTCGCCGATTATACCGGCGTCGATCCGCTGTTTGGCGCCATGGCCGACTTCGACCGCCTGCTGGACGCAGCGCACCAGCGTGGCCTAAAGGTGATCCTGGACCTGATCCCGAATCATACGTCGGATGAGCATCCCTGGTTCGTCGAGAGCCGCCGCAGCCGCGACAACCCCAAACGCGACTGGTACATCTGGCGCGATCCTGCCCCCGACGGCGGGCCGCCCAACAACTGGCTGAGCTTCTTTGGCGGTCCGGCCTGGACGTTCGACGAACAGACGAGCCAATACTATCTGCACCAGTTTGATACGCACCAGCCCGAACTCAACTATCGTCACCACGAGGTGCTGCCCGCCATGCTGGACGTGATGCGCTTCTGGCTAGACAAGGGGGTGGACGGATTTCGCGTGGACGTGATCTGGTTGATGCTCAAAGACGAAGCACTCCGCGACGAGCCGGAAAATCCAGACTGGGACCCGGCCTGGCCACATTCACGGCTGAAGCACATTTACACCCAGGACCTCCCCGGCGTACACGCCCTGGTGCGCCAGATGCGCGCAGTGGTCGAGGGCTACCACGACCGTGTGTTAATCGGCGAAATTTACCTGCCGGTTGAGCGCCTGGTGCAGTATTACGGGCAAAACGATGAAGCACACCTGCCCTATAACTTCCAGTTGGTGCTGCTGCCCTGGCGTGCGCCGACTATCCGCGCCGCCGTCGAGCAGTACGAAGCCACGCTGCCCGCCAGAGCCTGGCCGAACTGGGTGCTGGGCAATCACGACCAACCCCGGATCGCATCACGGGCCGGGCGCGAACAAGCACGCGTGGCGGCGATGCTGCTGTTGACGCTGCGCGGCACGCCCACCATCTACTACGGCGAAGAGATCGGCATGGAAAATGTGTCCATTCCGCCGGACCTGGCGCGCGATCCGCAGGCCGTTAACCAACCAGAAATGGCCGAAGAACTGGGGCGCGATCCATACCGCACCCCCATGCAATGGGACGCCAGCGACAACGCCGGGTTTGCTCCTGCTGGTGTGACCCCCTGGCTGCCGCTGGCAGGGGATTTCCCGGTGCGCAATGTGGCCAAACAGACCACCGATCCAACTTCGCTGCTCAGCCTGTACCGCGCCTTGATCGCGCTGCGCCGCGACGAACCCGCGCTGGCAGCGGGTGCGTTTCAGGTGATCGAAACGGGAGTAGATGATGTGCTGGCCTATGTGCGGTCTGCGCCGGAGGCGGACCGGTTCCTGGCTGTGCTCAACATTGGCAACCGCGCGCACACGCTCGATCTGAGCACCGCTGCGGTATCCGCTGAGATCGTGTTCTCGACTGACATGGTACGGAACGGCGCGGTCACGTTGAGTACGCTGGCGCTGGCGGCCAACGAAGGCGTGCTGCTGCGCCTGACGTAACAGCCACTGCACCTCCGGCCAGCCAGCACCAAACCAGGACCTGTTGATTCCAGGTTTCAACTTGGTTGTGTGGTGCATGTCCTGCAGTTTAATCGCGCAGACCTGCCACCACGTCGTCTGCCTCTTCAGGGATGAAGGTTTCTAGAACAAGCTGGAACTGGAACCCCTTTCCTCCCAACTCGCGCACAATCTTTTTAGCGCCATCGAGTGTCACGTATACCTGGCACAACTTGCCCGCCTCTCGGATACGGCGCAGCACGTCCAGCCAGCCGTCTGCTGTGGGCTGGCCATCGCCAGGCTGCCACTGTATTCCTCGCAGATTCGGGATTTCCAGCAGCATGTCGAGATGGGGGAGTTCGCCTTTGCCGTCCAGGTGATAAAAGGGATATTCTAGATGGTCACAGCACACCAGCAAATCAGGCAGTACAAAGCGCTCGAACATCTGCGGCGAGATCATGTAGCAAAAGTCACTTTGCAGCATGTAGCCCGTCCCTGGCGACCAGAACCTGGCCCAGTAGGACGTTCCCGACAGCGCGCTGGACGCGATCAGGGCTTGCAGGGCATCATAGTATCCCAACCACAGGGTGGTAATTTCACTGGTCAGGCGATCGATTTGCTCCGGCGCATCATAACAGTCAAATAGCAGGGCCTGCGTGCCGCGCAGCGAAGCCAGGATATCCATATTGCCGCCCAGGTCGGTGTGACCAAACACCACCCGATCCCCCCAGCGTGCGACTGCGGCTTGCATCACCGCCTGGCAATGTTGCCACCACGCGTTTTCGGGATCGAACATGATTTTGAGGTCACTAATTGATTCAACCTGCAGCGGCTCGAACCAGGTCGTTCCCTTGACGTCTCCCTCTGCGGCATACACCGGCCTGGCCCCCAGGAACGCCGCCATAATGCCCGGGCCAGCATTCGGCCACCACTGTGGAAAAGCGTCGCCATGATAGTGAGTGGTCTCAAAATGTACTTCGTAGTGGTCGAGTATCGTCTCCGGTGGGGTGCCAACCGGCCACCGCACAAGGTTATCATGTACGCCGCCGGGCGGATGATCTGACTCCCGCGTCCAGAGCAAGACTAACGGGCGTTCTAGCGTACCGTTCCACCATGCAGTCCAATCCCGCCGGATGCGTGCCCAGTCTTCCGGTGCAAATGCCTTATACTTCACGGTCTATCCCCCACAAAACGACGAAAACGTCAACGCCACCGAGTTTAGCCTATTTTCTGCTCTGAAAAACAGGACGGTTTGCGGATGGATTGGGCACTTTCACGCGACCAGTTTTTTTGACTTCTTTTCCACTCCATATCAATTTTTGTGCTATGCTGTGGGTAACATTCGGCTGTTGTCCACCAGTTCACTGAGCACAAGGAAGAGAAACCACATGTCTGAAACACAACTCACCTACGGCCTGATAGTAGTTGGTGTCGTGCTGGCATTGGCATCGCTTGTGGTTGATGTCATTGGTATTGGTACGGATGGATTCGGAGTTGGTCAGATTGCAGGGCTGGTCGTTGGCGTCATCCTGGCGGGTGTGGGCATATACCGGGGCTTTATTCGCGAGCAGCCTGCTGACGCCCCGTAGCTATCACCCGTCGGCGCTGCGCCCTTTGGGGGATGCTCTTGCTGCGGTCTAGCTTCGATTGGACTGCAGTTCCAGGCGTTCCTGGATATGGGGTAGCGCCTCCCGAACCGAAAAATCAACACTTATCGAAGCCGTGCAGCGAGGTGGAAGATGTTTCACGGTGGATACGTTGCGCCTCCCCGTGAAACCTTCAGCTCATGTTCTTCATTGCGTCTGCCGATGGCGCTCATATATGATCAAGATTATTTCTGAAAGAGTGTTAAAAAGATGGAGTTCGATTTATGACCTCAAACTTGGCTATCTTTTTCAAACCGCATGGCGTCGCCGTGATCGGCGCATCGCGCGATCCACAGAAACTTGGCCATGGTGTCGTGCGAAATCTGGTGGACTATGGCTATGATGGACCCATTTACCCGATTAACCCGCACGCCAGCGAGATTTTAGACCGACGGGCATATGCCAGCATCCTCGACGTGCCCGATCCACTCGATCTGGCGATTATGGTAGTCCCTGCTGCGAAAGTACCAGAAGAACTAACCGTGTGTGGCCAGCGCGGAGTTTCGGCGGCGATCATCATCAGTGGGGGTTTCCGTGAGGTCGGGCCGGAAGGCCAAGCGCGTGAAGAAGAAGTGCTGCACATTGCCCGGCAGTATGGCATTCGCTTGCTAGGACCCAACGGGATCGGCTCGATTGACACTCATACCCCCCTCAACACGACCTTTGTGAAGGGTATGCCCGCCGTCGGCGATATTGCGTTTTTGTCACACTCCGGTGCGGTTTGTGCCGCTGTGATCGACTGGGCGCGAGGTGCCGGGGTGGGATTCAGCCGACTGGTGAGCCTGGGGAATCAGGCGGATGTCAACGAAGCCGAAATGCTGGACGTCATCGGGCGCGATCCGTTGACTCGTGTGGTGACGGCGTATATCGAGGGTGTTTCCGACGGGCGGGCATTCGTCGAGATTGCGTCCGAAGTCGCACGCCGGATTCCGGTCCTGGCACTAAAAGTCGGGCGGGGCAGCGGGGGGGCCAAAGCGGTAGCCAGCCATACCGGGGCGTTGGCCGGTCGGGAGGAGGCCTACGAGGCTGCCTTCCGGCGAGCAGGAGTGCTGCGTGCCCGCACAATGGAAGAACTATTCGACTGGGCGCGGGCCCTGGCCTGGCAGCCGCTGCCCAAAGGCAACCGGGTGGCGATTCTGACGAACTCCGGTGGGCCGGGCATTCTGGCGCTTGATGCCCTGGAGGTGGCGGGTATGCAGCTCGCCCCGCTGACGGACGAAACCAAAGCGTATCTCCGCAAGCGCGTGCCACCTGCCGCCAGCGTCAACAACCCCATCGACATCCTGGCCGGCCCTGGGCCTGGCACATATGCCCTCTGTTTAGACGCCCTGTTGAGCGACCCGACGGTGGATGCGGTGGTGGCGATCACGGCCCCACAGGACTGGTTCGCGCCGGTTAGCCTGGCAGAAGTGATCGGAGAATTCACCGGGCGGGGCAAGCCGGTGCTGGCTGCGATTATGGGGCTGGCGTCGGTCAATGATGCAACCGCCGTACTGCACCGCCGCCGCATTCCCAACTTTGCGTTTCCGGAGCGCGTCGGAAGCACGTTGGCCGCCATGTGGAAGCGGCGGCAATGGCTGGCCACCCTCGATGAGGGCGATGAGCCTGCCCGTCTGGATGATTGCGATCCGGTGTCAGCACGAGAAGTTGTAGAATCGCACCCGGCAGGTAGGTGGCTACCTCCGGCACAGACCGATCAGTTGCTCCAGGCATATGGTATCCACACGCCAGGGGCTGGCCTGGCCTCCGATCTCGATCAGGCGTTGGCGTTGGCAGCAGAGATCGGCTATCCCGTCGCACTTAAGCTGGCGGCGGACGACGTGGTGCACAAAAGCGACGTGGGCGGAGTCGTGCTCGACGTCACCGGACCCGACGCACTGCGGTCCGCATTTAAGGCCATGCTGGAACGGGCAGCGCCCCACATTCCGCAAGGCGCAATCCAGGGCGTCTATGTCCAGAAGATGATACCGCCCGGCGTGGACCTGATCGTAGGGATGGTGCGCGATGCACAGTTTGGTCCGCTAGTGATGGTGGGAGTTGGCGGCGTGCAGGTCGAATTGATGGGCGATGTGACGTTTGAACTCACCCCAGTCACACCTTCGCAGGCACAAGCCATGATCGAGCGGACCGGCGCGGGAAAGCTACTGGCAGGGTTTCGCGCTGCGCCGCCAGCCGACCGTGCGGCGGTGATAGACGTGATCACACGGCTGGCCCAGCTAGCCCAAGACCAGCCTCGTCTCGCGGAAATCGAGATCAATCCCCTGATTGTGCTCGAAAGCGGTGCCTGGGCAGTCGATGCCCGCGCTCGAGTGGGATAGGCAGAACGGAGGTATAATTCTTGCCTAATGGCAGACACTGTTAAGGTAGAGAACAGGATATAGACAGCCATGCCCGATCTCGGTGTGATCTTTCATCCCCGCTTTCCGCCAGAGACCCTGAAAGCGTATGCGCGCCGCGCAGAGAGTGCTGGCTTCAGCGAACTTTGGCTCTGGGACGACTGCTTCCTGCCGGGTGCGTTTACCTCGGCGGCAGTGGCCCTGGCCGCAACCGAACAACTCAAAGTCGGGATCGGATTGGTGCCCGCCACAGCCTACAACCCATTGTTCGCCGCGATGGAGATTACAACCCTGGCGCGCGCCTTTCCGGGACGCTTCTTGCCAGGGTTTGGCCATGGGGTTAGCTCGTGGATGAAGCAGATTGGCGCTGCCCCACGCTCAACCATGAAAACGCTCGAACAGACGGTGAACGTTGTGCGCGCGCTGCTACGTGGGGAGCGCGTCAGTGTTAGTGCGCACGAGGTACATCTGGACAATGTACAGATGGAGCTTATCCCAGAGCAGCAGCCGCCACTATACATCGGTGCGATACGCGAAAAATCGCTGCAACTGGCTGGACGAGCGGCTGAGGGCACCATCTTGACAGCCATGTCTGCTCCCGCTTATGTGCAGTGGGCCAGAGAACAGATCGAGGCCGGTATCCGCGAGCGTCCTGTAGAGATCGCGGACCACCGTGTTGTGGTCTATGCGCAGGCGAAAGTCAGCCCGGATGGTGCGAGCGCGCGGGAAGTGGTGCGCCGGTTGATCGCGTCCCAGTTCGGCACATGGTCCGATGTCCACCTGACAGCGCTGGGTATTCTCGAAGACGCCCACACCTTACACCAGCGGTATGGTGCAGCGATGGCGTTGCATATGCCGGAAGAGTGGATCGATGCGCTGTCCGCATCCGGGACTCCTGAGCAGGCGGCGGCGGCCATCGAACGCCTGGGCCATGCGGGGGCGGATAGCGTCGTGCTGCAACCGCTGGATGGAGACTCGGCCTGCCTCGACGAGTATATTCGTTTTCTCATACCCCTGCTTCAATAGGGTTTGCCGGGGAATTGCGCCACGATGGACAGCGGAGGGGACACCCGAAGGTGTCCGCCTCAAACACGAGCATAATTCGGGCTGGTATGCGGGAGCGGGTCAAACGTTATACTGGCCAATCCCCGGCGGCATATCCTATGTCAATCGCCTTAGGCCCAACGTGCACACCGAGAACCGGCGTGCTGGGCGCTTTTTCCAGGAATACACAGTCAAACATTTGCTGGAGCTTATGATTCAGAATATCGGCCAGGTCCGGCGTGGGATCAACGCCATGAAACGTCATCGCGCGTAGTTTGGCCCCTTCGCCCACGTCGGCAGCGATATGTTTGACAAACACATCCAGCGCTTTTTCCAGACTTCGGGCGCGCCCCGCCGAAATATAGGTACCGGTTTCGGAACCAGATTTACTCACCGTGATCACCGGGCGGATATTGAGCGTTTGCGCCACATGATACCGGACCGACCCGATCCGTCCCCCGCGCAGCAAAAATGACAGGTCATCCAAAGAGAACAACAGGTTGCCATTGGCGTAGGTTTGCTCTACGAGTGGGATAATCTGCTCGGTTGAATAGCCCTGCGCGGCGGCTCGCGCAGCAGTCAAGACCTGCAAGCCCAGCGCCGCCGAAATCGTCAGGCTGTCCCAAACGGTGATCGCCAGGTCGGGTAATTTCTCAGCAGCTTGACGGGCGGCGTTGACGGTTCCACTCAGGCGTTCGCTCAGGTGAATCGACAGGATCGGTGTCCCTTCCGCTCCCAATTGGGTGTAGACTTCTTGAAAATCGTGCATGGTTGGCTGGGAACTGGTAGGATGCACATCGCCAACTGCCAGGCGTTCTGCAAACTGATTCACATCCATCTCCACGCCGCTGAGATAACTTTCGGACCCAAATAAAATGCGCAGTGGTACGACGTGAATGGCATACTGGTCCACCAACGCTTGCGGGAGATCGCAGGTACCGTCGGTCACGATAATTGGGGCTGGGGCGCTTGGAGTGCTCATGGCAGATTTCCTTATAAGGATCAAATATGGCTGGCCAGACATGGTGTGTTGTGCTATCTACAACCCCCAAGGTGCCACCAGGAAACGAAAGACCTGAAAACTGGACAATACCGCAGAAGACCACATGGATTGAACTTATGCGATAGGGGCACAGGGCGGAAAACCGAGACGTGGAACTTGTCGACCTCACATAACAGAATTCGCATCCCCTCACCGCTACCTGCCAGAAACAACGTCACACCACGCGAAAAGCCACCTAATTCATATAGATCACTTTTGCCTCAAAAAGTTGATATAGCGATGAACAACACCTATGCAAAAGAGATGAATGATTCGCAGAATAGATTGACAAATATTCAAGATTGTGCAAAATAGATATATACGAATTTCACCAGCGTGCTCTTTTTGATATCAGGTAATGGGCATTTTCTTCAGGTCGTGATGGCATTTTGCCTAAACTTGGCACTTTGCCAGGCGCATTTCACGGCCTGCTTTTCAAAAGGTCGGTCAAAATGATGGTTTTTACCCATGAAAAACTTAAGCTGCGCTCGGATGAAATCATCGCCGCTGCGGTATATGATTGTGAATTGATCGCGCCAGTTTTTATGGCTGCTGCCGCAGACGGACGGACCGGCCACATGTTACCACCGGAACATGCCTGGTCAGAAATCCACCGGGGAGACACATGGGGCCAGGCAGGTGAAGGACAGGACCTACCTGAGGAGCGTCCCAACGGGTATGCCCAGCCAGTTGGCCACAACTACTGGCTGCGCACAGCGCCGCACATCCCCTCCGATTGGCAGGGTCAGTCCGTGTTGCTGAAGTTAGAACGGGCCGAAACCACGGACCCCTGCATCGAAGCACTCGTCTATTGGGATGGGCAACCATACGCTGGCCTGGACCAGTATCATTCCTACGTGCGCTTACCTGCCACCGCAGGCGATGGCGCAGACCACGACCTGCTCGTGCGATGCTATTTACCCACCGCACAACCGTTTAAAGGGCTGTATCTGCAGCGCTGCGACGATATGGTACTGCGACTAGGCTGGCTGCTGCGCGCGATGGTGGAAGCCGTGCACACTTATCCCGACACTGCGGTGGAACGGCACCGGCTGTTAGTTGGACTCAATACTCTATATGCAGCACTTGATCTGCGCCACGGTTGGAACAGCGACGCCTTCCGGCAGTCTGCCAGCCTAGCACTGGCTAAACTCGAACAGCTTGTCGCAACGTTGGCCCCCATCAACGAGTTGGACGATCAACCGCGCCTGGTCGCCACCGGCCATTCACATCTGGATGTAGCCTGGTTATGGCCGCTGTGGCGCACGCGCCAGAAGGCGGCCCACAGCACCGCCACCGCTCTCTACCTGATGGACCGCTTTCCCAACTACCATTTCAGCATGAGCCAGCCCCAAGTCCTGTCCTTCATCAAGGAGGACGAACCGGCGCTGTACCAACGGTTGAAGCAGCGGGTCAGCGAGGGACGCTTTGAGCCAGTGGGCTTGATGTGGCTGGAGCCGGACTGCAACATTCCATCCGGTGAGTCGTTGGTGCGCCAACTGCTGCACGGTGCGCGGTTTCTGCAGGAGGAATTCGACAGCTTTCCGCGGGTGGCCTGGCTGCCGGACACATTTGGTTTCAGCGCTGCGCTGCCCCAACTGCTGCGCTCGTGCGGCATTGACAGCCTGATGACTACAAAAATATCGTGGAATCAGTTCAACAAGCTGCCCTACGACACGTTTCGGTGGCGCGGGATCGACGGCAGCGACGTACTCGCCCATTTTGTTACGGCGTCCGAAGGGGCGGCACTGTGGGGCGCAACGTACAATGGCAAGATGACGGCTCATGAGATTGCATCTTCCTGGCAAAACTATCGCCACAAAGAGCTCAACACGGAATTGCTCTATATTTACGGCTGGGGAGACGGTGGCGGGGGTCCAACCGAAGAAATGCTGGAAGTGGCCCAACTATTCGGTTCGCTGCCGGGTTTCCCTCAGGTTTGCCAGGGGCGGGTGGATCAGTATTTTGACCGTTTGACCCAACGGATCGGCAATGATGCTCGTTTGCCGGTATGGGTTGGCGAGCTTTACATGGAATATCACCAGGGCACGTATACCAGCCAGGCCCACACCAAGCAGGCCAACCGCGCTGCAGAACTGCTGTATCGCGAAGTGGAATGGCTTAATGCCTGGGCGGTAACCACTGGTGCCCCCAACCAGCAGGCACACCTGGATGATGGCTGGCAGCTTATTCTGCTCAACCAGTTTCATGATATTTTGCCGGGCAGCAGCATTGGTGCGGTATACGCAGATAGCGCAACTCAATATGAAGAAGTGCAACGCATTGGCCAAACGGTGCGGGAGGTGGCGCTCAGTCACCTGGTCCATACCGATCAGGCGCAAGACCTGCTGGTCTTCAACAGCCTGCCCTGGGCACGCCACGACGTGCTCAAGCTCCCCCTGGTTGCTGCTGGTGCGCTGCTGGCGGAAAACACAACCGCTCCCCATGTCCAGATCATCGAAGAGGAAAGCACCCCCACGGTGTTGGTCGATGTTCACACTCCCTCCTACGGGTACCGGGCCGTAACGCTCGACGAAACGCCGCCGGACCTTGGTCACCTGGCAGCGACACCTGAACAACTCGAAAATGACTTCGTGCGGGTGGTGTTTGATGACCAGGGTGAGATTGCGTCGCTGGTAGACCGCCGTCACCAACGCGAACTGGTTGCCCCAGCAGCCACGCTGAACCAACTCGTGTTATATGAAGATCGCCCGTTGGATTTTGATGCCTGGAATATTGACGCGTTCTACATCGAAAAAGCATACCCGGTGCAGACGCTCGACAGTTGGACGGTCGTGGAACGCGGCCCGGTGCGGGCGGCGGTCGAAGTCGTGCGGACGGTGGGAGCCAGCACCATTCGCCAACGAATTTGCCTGTGGCACCATTCGCCTCGCATCGACTTCATCACCGAGGTAGATTGGCACGAGCGCCAGATGCTGCTGCGCGCGCTGTTCCCGCTGCACCTTAACGCCAGTACGGCCACCTGCGAGATTCAGTTTGGCGCTATCGAGCGTCCCACGCACCAGAATACCAGTTGGGATTGGGCCCGGTTTGAGGTTCCTGCCCACCGTTGGGTAGACTTGAGCGAAGGGGATTATGGCGTCGCCCTGTTGAATGACGGCAAGTACGGGCACAGCCTGGCACATAACGTCCTGGGGTTATCACTGCTGAAAAGCGCGATTGACCCGGACCCCGACGCTGACCAGGGGATGCATCGCTTCACCTACAGCCTGTTGCCGCATCGTGGCGACTGGCGGTCCGGGGAAGTTGTGCGCCGCGCCTACGAGTTGAATGCGCCGCTGACCGCCGTTTGGGGCAAGGGGGCCGGATCAGCACGCGAGCGCTCATTCCTGGCCACGCCCACCGACCATATCGTGGTAGAAACAGTCAAGGTGGCCACAGACGGTGATGGTTTGATTGTGCGCTGCTATGAAGCCCACAACCAACGTGGAATAACCTCCCTGGTGTTTGACCAGCCAGTGCACAGCGCCGAGCTCGTCAATCTGTTGGAGGAACCAACCGGGGAACAGGTCACCGTGGACGGGCAAACGCTTACCTTTGAGATCAGCCCGTATGAGGTCAAGACGCTGCGGGTGCGCCTGTATGCGTGAGCCAGTGTATTCAACAGCAGAGCTACTACATACACCCGCTCTTATTCATGCGTTCGTGCTATAGATTTTTGGAGCAAGCTGATGACAAGGCAGACCAAGAAGCAGAAAAAAGAAAGTGAGGCGGCGAGCCCGCGTGTCTCGCGCCGGGGGTTTCTACAACTCGCCGGGGTTGGAGCCGGGGCGCTACTGGTCGGGCACATGCCGCCAGTTGAACTGCCCGCAACGCCAGCATCCAGGCGGCGGACCGGCAGTCCGCCGGTCATAGCACTGGCGCAAGCCACCGATTACGACTATTCCACCGTCCGGGACCACGTGTTTGCCATGATCGAGCAGTTAGGTGGTCTGGAAGACGTGGTCCGTCCCGGCGACAGCGTGGCCATCAAAACCAACCTCACCGGCGGAGTTGGCTGGGAAGACAACCTGGCGGTGTCTGGTGTCGAAAGTTATGCGACCCATCCCACCGTTGTCCGCGCGCTGGTAGAAGCGGTTCAGGCAGTTGGCGCGGGGGAAGTGTTTATTGTCGAAGCGGTAGCCGATCTGTATTCCTTCCCGCGCTGGGGATACCGCGACATTGCGGACGATTTAGGCGTGACGCTGGTCGATCTCAACCGTAACGCGCCCTATTCCAGCTTTGAGGAGCAAGAAGTCGGCACCGACTGGATGATCTATGAACGCTTTCTCGTCAATCGCCTGCTGCAAGAGGTCGATGTATTTATGTCGGTGGCCAAGCTCAAATGCCACGCGACCGCTGGCGTGACGCTCTCGATGAAAAACCTGGTTGGCATCGTGCCCCTCATGTTCTATCGCGCGGACCCAGAGCACGGTCACCGCTCCGCGTTGCACGGCCCGGATCACCAGGGCATGACCCGTATACCCAGTGTGATCGCGGACCTGGTGCGCGCACGCCCCATTGACTTCGCCTTGATCGACGGCATCAAAACATCCGAAGGAGGCGAAGGCCCCTGGAACAACGGCTGGCGTCCCCGGCGGGCAAATGTCCTGATCGCGGGAAAAAATATGGTTGCCACCGATGCCGTCGCCACTGCCGTGATGGGCTTTGAACCTCAGGCAGCCTCGTTTGGTCAGACTCCGTTCGACTTCAGCCTGAATCATCTCCAGCTTGCGACCGCGCTGGGTCTGGGCACGAATGACCTGGCCGCCATCGAGATCGTGGGAGCAGACCTGGACACGGTCCAAATCACATTCCGGCCCTATCGTCGAGACGCGCGCTGATCATGTGAGCTGCCGGGCGTCTGGTGAGCACGTACACCTCACGCCTGGCACCAGGCAAAGAACCTGATTATCCCCCAGGAGCAACGATGAAGGACGTCTACATGATTGAGCCACGTGGTTGGAATACGTGGGATGTGCAGCAGGTAAATGGCTTGATGCACCTGCCCTCCGGATCAATGGTTACATTCGGCCTGTTTGATCCACGCACAGGCGAACACCATACCCAGTTCAATTGGCGCAGCGGCGTACATCGCGTTGGGCCTCATGCCGCCGACGGCAGCTACTGCCACATCGATCTCCAGTGGGGGGAGGCAGTGGTGCGGTTGGAATATGCGGCGGATGGCGATCAGCTTGTTTGCCGGGCGCAAGCCGTGCACAATCCGGATGGTGTCCTGCTGGTGCTGAGCACAGCGCTGCCCTGGCGCGCTTCACGGGCTACCCACACGCTGGACACGGTGCCGCCTGCGCTGGCTGGGGCC
>JAADYV010000545.1 GCA_010092855.1 Chloroflexota bacterium
ACACTACGGGAATTCCGCTTTCCAGGGCGGTAGTTAGACGCTTTCGATGAACCACATGATGTGATGGTGTAGGAATCTGTAACCTGGTTGTCAGCAACCATGTGTCCATCAGTTTGCCATCGCCTCGTCTCGGATTTCCGTCGGATCGCCGAATATCAACGCCATCACCTGGGACAATGGCAGTTGCTGCCCGGCTTGCCACTCAGCATCAAAGGATGCCTGATCCAGTTGGTCGTGGGTGAATTGAACAAACTGCTGGTAATCCGCCATGTCCATGCCCTCGATTGGCGCGTTCTTGCGTGTTCGCAAGGCATCGGCAGCACCCAGCAAACGCGCGCCAATTTCAGCCTGTCCTTCAACTGCGTACAACCCCCCGATCTTCTCGATCACCATCGCCATACCACGTTGATCACCCAGGTCAATGCTGGCTGTAAGACTCCGCTGAAAGAAATCCCGCGCCCGGTCATAGTATCCCTGCGAATAAGCAGTCAAACCAATGTTGTCCAGAATATGCGATGCCAACCAGGTATAGGCGATGTCAGTGGCGATTTCAAGCGCCTCTTCAAATTGAGCTTGTGCCTGGTCATACGCTCCCTGGCTGCGGGCCAGTTCGCCAAAACCATTTCTGATGCTCGCAATCAACCACTGTTCGTCGGCCTTGCGTGCGGCGACCAGACCTTGCGCTAGCATGGAGGCTGCCTGCTCATACTCCCCTGCCCCTCCTAAGCCCATCCCCAAGGCCAAACAGGCAAATGCCATATTTTCCTGACTATCAGCTTCGGTGGCCAATGCCAAAGCCTGTTCGGCGTGGCGCGCCACCGCCGGAAAATCGCCTGCAAAATAAGCTAACATGCTAGCTCGATTGGATAGTTTGGCGCGTTTGCCTTGCATCGCTTCGGCATCAATTGTCGCCGCCAGCAGCTTCTCTGCATAGCGCAGCCCAATCACAAGATGATTGCGATAGACCCAGAACTCGCCTAGCGCTCCGGCCAACCCCAGCGCTTTTTGCCAATCGTTCGTCGAAACGAAGTGGTCTAGTGCCGCCAGCAGGTTGCCATGATCGGCGGCCAGACATGCCAACACGGATACCTGCCCTCCAGTGTGCAACCCTGGCTCCAACTTCAGGACCATGTCGTAGAAATAGGCTGCATGGCGCTGGGCCAGCGTGGTGAGTTTGTCGTTGACACGCAGTTCGTGCAGCGCATATTCACGGATAGTCTCTAACAGAGTGAACCGGGGATGATCGCAATCTGTGCTATCGC
Organism: Chloroflexota bacterium; assembly: GCA_010092855.1. GTDB lineage: Bacteria > Chloroflexota > Anaerolineae > Aggregatilineales > Aggregatilineaceae > TC-15. The sequence continues at coordinate 1,263 of JAADYV010000545.1, forward strand.
GCTTCACTAGATTCATATCGACCAGCGATGACATGACGTCAAGTGCATCGGTGGCGGGCTGCGCCACTGTGCGCGCGGCATCCAGGGTGCAGCCATCAACGAACACACCCAGTCGCTGGAAAAACCGCTGCTCGTCATCATCAAGGTGATCAACGCTCCACCCAACCGCAGCACTCAACGTGCGATGGCGCGGCTCGGCATCGGCCCTCCCTTCACTCTTGAGCAGCAGCCGACCGGTTAGCCGGTCCAAAATGTCGGCGGGCTGCAAAATCTTGACACGCGCCGACACAATTTCGATGGCAAGTGGCAGCCCATCCAGTCGCGCGCAGATGGCCGTGACGGTCGCTGCATTGTCTGCGGTGAGTTCAAATGCAGGGTGTACAGCCTGCGCCCGTTCCACAAAGAGCTGGATGGCCGCATATCCGCCGAGACTATCGAGCCGCAGATCACTCGAACGCCCTGGTAGCGCCAGTGGTTCGATGGGGAACTGCCGCTCGCCACGCACACGTAACGGCGCGCGACTGGTGATCACGATTTTGACGAGCGGACAGGTAGCCAGAATCGCGCTTACGACGGGCGCGGCATCCAGGAGTTGCTCAAGATTGTCCAGAATGAGCAACATCCGGCGTTCGTAGAGATACTGCTTCAGGTCCTCAAGCGGGTCTTTGCGTCCGGTGAGCAAGATGTCAAGTATGTGGGCAATGGCGGGCACCACCTGGTCAGGATTGGTAATCGAGGCCAACTCGACGAAGAACACACCATCCGGGAAATTGAGCAGCGCTTCTTCACCCAGTTGGATAGCCAGGCGAGTCTTGCCAATCCCTGGTGGTCCTAGCAGAGTCAGCAGCCGGACCTCGTCCTGTTGGAGACGCTGATGGGCGTCTGTGACAAGAGCTTCGCGACCAAGCAGCGTATCAAGCTGCATGGGCAGATTGTTGTCAGGGATAAAGGCTGCGCGCCAGGGTGCATTCTCTGTGCGCCGGTCCAACAGCGGGGTGCCGTGTGTCGAGCGGGCAAACTGGATGAAGGCTTCGCGCTCACTTTCCGGAATGCCCAATGCCGCGCCAAGCAACTCAGCGATTTGACTTGACGGTCGCCGTCGTCCAGCTTCGATCTTATAAATGGTTGCAACCGAACAATGCGCACGGCCAGCCAACTGCTGTTGTGTAAGATCCAGCATTTTGCGGCGGCGTTTCAGCCAGTCACCAAACGTAATCTTTTGCGCCATTGTGCTCGCCACCTTCGGTCCAGTCCACCTTTGTCCACAGATTGTAAGGGTTTTTGTGCGGGTTTGTGGTGGAGCATCATCTCGCTCTGTGTTTTACTAGGACTATCAGTACAGTGTATGGAGGAAAACAATGCGAAATCGACTCTATCGCCTGGTCAGTTTGATCATCATCGGCGTGATTGTTCTGGCCCTGACCGGGTTAGCCACTGCACAGGAGCCTGACATGACCACGCCGCTTGAACTGGATGATGCGCCACTCGAACTCGAATTCAGCATTGGGGCTGCCGGACCGCCCACCATCGAACCGCTGAGTGATGGTCGCGTCGTCTTCAAAATCAACGCCGAGGGTCCGGTAACGGGTGCGCTGGAGGGCACAATGCGGAGCGCGATCACTGAGGTTAATCCCGATCCACCGGTCTATCAAGGTATCGGCATCACATTCACGATTGAAACCGAGAATGGCATGCTCGAAGGGTTCTATTCGGGCACGATCTACCACCCGACAGACGCGCCGATTGCCACCGTCAGCGGACACGGACAGATTCTGTCGGTATCAGGCGCGTATGCCGACCTCTTTCTCGCAGACGTGCTCGTATCCAGCGAAGTGCAGTTCGAAGACGGTCGCTCAACCGGCGAGTCGGGTACGCTTACGATCACCCCGCGCTAGGACACTTGGTGGACTCAATCCCCGACACACCAGGGGCAGTCACCTGTCCCTAGGTGTTTTGCCTGACGAAAGATTCGACTTTCGACAAGAGTACGATTGTTAGCTGGAGGTCAACATGAAGCTGCTTGACGGTATCAATCATTTAACCTTTATCACCGCTGATCTAGATCGCCTGATCGCATTTTACGAGCGCGTATTCGACGCCCAGGTAATCCTGGATTTGGAGGAAGATGGGCTGCGCCATGCGTTCATTGAGGTGGGACCGAATACCGTCTTACACCCATTCCAAATCCCGGGTATCCAACCGCCTGAAGACCTGCCTATGTTCCAGCGGGGACGGCTGGACCATTTTGCGCTTAATGCCACCGGCGAAGAAGCATTCCGTGAGTTGCATCGCCGGGTCATAGCAGAAGGGCGGGATGATGGCGAAGTGACGGATATGGGAGCGCTGCTGCTGTTTAGCTTCACGGATCCCGATGAAGGGCGACACGAAGTCGTCTGGTGGAAACCGGGTAGACCTACCGACCACGTCAAGCGTGCGGACTGGAAACGGGTTGAATTGGACTGACACGCGCGGTTCGTGAGGGTTGTCAGTCCCGATCAGAGACCCAGCAACTCTAATTTGAAATAATCACGACTTAATCTGACACTTCGAGTACAATGGACGAGCATCAACAGGAGTGTCAGCATGACGACAGAAGAAAAGATCATCAAGAACAAACTGGGCTTGCTGCGACTGGCTGAAGAACTGGGGAACGTGAGCCAGGCGTGCAAGATCATGGGCTACTCACGCGACAGCTTTTACCGTTTCAGAGAGCTTTACGCTGAGCATGGTGAAGCCGGCTTGCGTGAGATCAGCCGCAAGAAGCCGAATGAGAAGAACCGAGTGGCCCCCGAAGTCGAAGAGGCAGTGGTCAAGTTTGCCACCGACTACCCGGCTTACGGGCAAAAACGGGTATCGAACGAACTGAAGAAACGCGGCATCTTTGTCTCACCGGGCGGCGTGCGCTCGATCGGGGTGCGCCATGACCTGGAGAACTTCAAGAAACGGCTCAAAGCACTGGAAGCCCTCATGGCCGCGAACGACAGCCTGATTTTGACCGAAGCCCAGGTCCAGGCGGTCGAGCGCGCCAAAGCGCAGCGCGAAGCCGAAGGGGAAATCGAAACCGAACATCCCGGCTATCTGGGATCACAGGACACCGACTATGGGGGCACCATCAAAGGGATCGGACGGATTTACCAGCAGACCTTTGTGGATACCTACAGCAAGGTCGCCCTTGTCAAGCGCTATACCGCGAAATCCGCGCTGATGGCTGCCGATTTGCTCAATGACCGGGTCATTCCGTTTTTTGAGGAACAGGAAGTCCCCTTGTTACGGATGTTGACCGACCGGGGCACCGAGTATTGCGGGTCACTTCAGCATCATGAAGACCAGCTCGATCTGGCCCTGGAAGGCATTGATCACAGCAAGACCAAAGCCCGTTCGCCGCAAACCAATGGCATCTGTGAACGGTTCCATCGCACCATTCAAGATGAATTCTATCAGGTGGCCTTCCGCAAAAAGTTGTATACTGCGCTCGAAGACCTGCAAGCTGATGTGGATGAATGGTTGCTCGAATACAACCGTGAGCGGTCCCACAGCGGCAAACATTGTGATGGCCGCACGCCATTTCAGACTTTTCGAGAAACCAAGCATTTGGCGTTTCAGAAGATGTTGGAGCGCCAGTTCAACGCAAAGGAGCATGAAGACCAGACAACCTCACCGGCGACAACGCTCGTTGTCGAATAAGTCACATGTGTCAGGTTAAGAGGCCATTTGAGAAGTTAAGGACCGGCGCGCAGCCGTGCTAGTCGGCGAACCATCAAATGGGACATGACGGCGTAAACGGCGGCATCGGATGTTTCC
>JAADYV010000546.1 GCA_010092855.1 Chloroflexota bacterium
AGCGGGACGGGTGTGGTCAGTCCGACCCTGCCCCAAGACTCCGATACGGTGCACCTACGCCTGAGCGTGATCGATGTGTTGGACAACACTGTACTGGATAGCGCCGAAACCAATGTCCCGATCACGGGGTTAGTCATCGGCCAGAGCACCGACCCGGATACCGATCCGGACCGCACTGCCCCGCCGTTGGGTGATGCCGATAGCGCCGCAGTTCCGGCGGACCAGTTGGCTCCGGCGGACCAGTTGGCCGTTGATGTGTGTTCGGAAGACGCGACCTATGCCGAAGCCGCCGCTGCGTTGCGCTGGATCGAAGCAAACCCAGATGCCGCTGGAATTCCCGCCGACAGCTATTTGCTTGGAGATCGCGCCTACCTGGAGACTCTGTACCAATCACTGCTGGAACAGGGTGAGATCGATCCGGTCCCACCGCCGTGTATAGCAACGACTGACGTGCGCCTGATTGTGCGCGAGGGTCCGAGTACAGATAGCGAGCAGGTCGGGTTGATGCTGCCCGGTGCTGCTGCGGACGTGTATGGACGCACAGCCGGTAGCGGGTGGTGGTATGTGCTGTTCGAGGATGTCTTTGGCTGGGTCAGCGCCGAGTTTGCGTTCATCCAGCCCGGAGCCGATCCTGACAGCGTCCCGGTACGGTAACAACCAGGGTTCCCATCCCGCGCCGGGTACTGGTTTTTCCCTGCTACCTGGGGCACAATACCCGCATACAGACATCGGCAGGCAGAGCGATGGTCAAGCCGCGCTCTGCCCCAGGTTATGCGGGAGGGGAATATGCTGGTTGACTGGAAACCCTTGCTGGAACGGTGGAGCCGGGAACTGCTAGCTTCGCCCGATCTGGAATATTACCCGCTGCACCCAAAAGCCATTGAATCTGGGTGGTTGGGATTTCCCGGTGCGACAGCCGAACAGATCGCGCACGCCGAAACGCGGCTGAGTGTCGCCCTACCTCCATCGTACCGTGCATTCCTGGCAGTGAGTAATGGCTGGCCCACCACCGGCGATTTCATCGACCTGATCTTCCCGGTGGAAGATGTGCTGTGGTTGCGCGACTTTGACCCCGATCTCATCACCGCGTGGGAAAATGCTGACGCAGCTTACGGCGCAGACGATGACCTGGATGGCGTGCAGGTCGATTACCGTCACCTGCGGCACACGTTGGTCGTCAGTGATTGGGGCGACGAAGAAATCCTGCTGCTGAACCCGGAGGTACAGACTCTTGCGGGTGAATGGGAGGCCTGGTTTTTTGCCGGCTGGATTCCAGGTGCAGAACGCTATGAGTCGTTCGGCGACCTGATGCTGGCGCTGCACCGGGGATTTTCTGAGCGCGTGCAGGTTGACCCCGCGCGCATTGATCCAGAAGGTGATCCCGCCCAGTTACCCGCCAAGCTCCCTCACTTGATCCAGGAACTGGAAGACAAGGTCCAGTCCTACCGCCAGGTTGAGCAGTTCACCGGCCAGCTTGACTTTGGGTACAACGCAGGCGTGATCGCGGCGCTGGACGATATTGTGCGTGTCGTGCGTCAACTGGCTGCCCAGACGATGACACCGGATGACTTATGGTCCGAGTTGCACGTCCTGGCGGATCGTGCTGGCCAGGACAGCGATGCCATCCAGAGCAACCTGGATGACCGTGCAAAACTTGAGGGGCTGGCGGCCAATTTGCAGGGCATGACCGACGCCATCCGCGCCAAAGGCCGCGCCGAGGGGCTTCGCCAGGGAGCTGCAATCATCCACTGGTTCCTGGGCGACCGGTAAGCCGGCACAAGATGGCCGGGAAAGGAGAAAGCATGGCTGTACGAGAGGTCTTGTTGCTGGGGCATCCCACGCTGTACGAGGTCTGTACACCAGTCGAACAGGCGGAGTTGGCCGAGATTGAGGCAGTGGTTAACGATCTGGACGATACACTGATGGACTTCCGCGCGCGTTACGGAGCCGGGCGCGGTATCGCTGCTCCACAAATCGGCGTGACCAAACGTCTGGTGTATATGCACATCGACCGCCCAGTCGTATTTATCAATCCCATCCTGGACCAGTTCAGCGCTGAGGTATTCGAGCTGTGGGACGACTGCATGAGTTTTCCCGATCTGCTGGTCCGGGTGCAGCGGTACCAAAGCTGTCGTATCACGTTCCGGGATATGGCGTGGCAGGAGCAGACGCTGCATTTGGAGGCTGCGCTGTCCGAGTTATTGCAGCACGAGGTTGATCACCTGGATGGCATCTTGGCGGTATCCCGTGCTATCGACGCGCAGTCGTTTTGCTTGCGCAGTGAGCGGCAGTGGGTGGGGTCATAATGCGTTTTTTCGTGCGGGAGTCCGCGCCTTGCGCCCGCATTGAAAATGCGGCGTCGCGACTACGTCGCGGCGGGCGGAGTGCAACTCCGCCGCGCAAGGCGCTCGGCAACCTCACGAATTTTCGCTCACCGGTGCCAGCCGCAGCCAATCTAGTGCCAGCCCCAACTGCCGCATATCCGGCGACGATGGATCCAACTCTGCCAGGGATACTGTCTGCTCGATCTGAAACGTTAACACAATCTGGCCCGCCTCGGACAGGGGCAGTACCCCTGTGAAAACATCCGCGCTGTCCAACGTAGTGCGTTCCAGCGCAACGGGTTCCCCATTGACCAGCAGTACCACGCCATCCAGCAGCGCCTGATCGAGCACATTTGCCACCTGGAACGTCACTTCCAGTTCCGCTGAACTCGCCAGCGCGAGCGCGAACGTAGCCTCGGTCGCATTCATCCACGTCCAGGTGGCCGCGTCCAGTCGTTCGGGATTCTCCCAACCGACTCCAGGCACGGGGCTGCCAAATTCGAACACCAGCGGTTCTCCCACTGTTGGATCATACACACTCTGCACCCGCAGCCAGTCGAAGCCAACCGCGACCCGGTATTCATCTTCTTCACCAACGCCTGCTTCCGCTGCCGTAATCGTGGCGTCGGTGTAGAATTCAATCATGAACGTGCGCGCATCGGTAGGCAACACGGTATGCGGAATGTGCAGCACGAAAACGCCGTCTTCGCTCGTGGGCTGGATTGGCAAATCGGTGTCACCCACCTGTGCATAGAATCCATCGAACATCTCCGGCGTTAGCGTGATGGCCGCAAATGTCACGTCCAGGTTTGTGCCTGGCAGCAGCGAAGCTTCATCCCCCCAGGGCACATGGAATGTAGCCTCCGATTCGGCCATCCACTGCACAGTTGCCCCATCATCGCTGAATCCGGGGGAATGCCAGCCCATTCCAAAGGCAGGTTGGTCGAATTCGTACACCAGCCCTTGTGGTTCGGTGGCAAAACCGGTTAGTTGTACCGCTTGCAGATCGTAGATGTCCACACCATCAACGGAGGTCATATAAGGTAGCGTAAAAGCACGGTTGTTGGATTCCAGTCGGTCGCGCAACTGCTGCTGCTCGCTGGCGGTCAGGAAGTCGTTGTGGACCAGGGCATAGCGCACGCCCTTTTGATACAGCCGCGCAACAATATTCACCTCAGGGAAATTCGCATACCGGAGATACTGGTTTGGCAAGAGACTGCCCCATCCGTTGAACATTTTGAGGCCATGCAGCCGCTGGTCAAACAGGTAGCTATACTCACATAGGTATCCAGCACGAGGCACTTCAGACCACAGCGGGTAATGAAAAATCACTGTGTCATCCGGCTGCTCAGCCAACCACTCATTGAGCGCAGATTTGTCAGGATAGCTGGACACAACATCTTTTTGCTCATTGTGTAAGTCGAAAATCCGGTTGTTCGGGGTGCTAATCGTGCGGTTTACAGGGACTAACTCAATGGTCAGCAGGCCGGTGAGGGCCACAAGTCCGACAAATACCTGGAGCGAATTGCCGCGCGACATCAGCACACCTAGCGCGTGAGTCCCCAGTACGCCGAAGCCCAAAACAGCCAGCAGAAAAAAGCGCGCTATGACACGCATGGACGAAAAGCCTGGCAATTGATACAACAGATGATAGGGAAGGGGCGCGATCTCATTATCATCGATTCTGAGCACCGGTCCCAGGCACAATACTACGCCTACCACGATGATCACGCCATACACGCTCACCACATCACGCGGCGTTAACGCGATTCGGACAGCGGTCTTAGTCCCATCTTGAACGGCCTCATCGGATGCGGTTGCTTCCACATTGGGTTTCCCCCCGTGATGTCGCCACATCCAACCCAGCAGCGCCAGTACGAGCACCGAGAATCCGGGGAACAGTGCTCCTTCAGTGATATCTCCAGATATCAGATCGTGGTAAATCAGAGTATTGCCGCGAACCAGTGCATCCAGTGAGGCCGAATGTGTGAAGACTTCATTCAGCGTATACCCGGCTCGAAAATCCGGGTTATCCAACCGGTAAAGTAAAAAGGGCAGGCAGACCACAATCGCAATCACTGCTGCTGCGCTGAGCATCCCCAGCACCCGCAGCGTCAGTCGGTCGGGATACCGGGCCACCAGGTACAGGGCAATCGTAGCGGCCATTACGATAAGAAACATCCCCAGGTAGCCGCTGGAGAGGAACGTAAAGAAAAATGCGCCGCTCAGTAAAAAGACCCAGCGCCAGCGCGCCTCGTCCACCAGCCGGTGAAACGCATAGATCGCACATAGCAAAAACTGCGTGGATAAAGACTCGATGTGAACGATTTGCGTGAGCCGCCACTGTGAAAACGTCACGGCTAACGCCATGATGATCGCGGCGGTGCGCGGCGCAGACAGCAAGTAGCGTACCAGCGCATAGAACGCCCACGCAGTCAGCACAAAAGTTGCCACCAGGTACAGGTTGTAGGTCAGCAACAGGTCATTGCCGGTCAACAGGTATACCGGGAGTGTGAAAACCGCAATACCATATGGCGCGATGGTATAAGCAAAGGAAGCGGGTTCATCGTAAAAGATACCGCTATATCCCAGGTTGAAGGGGCGATGCAGCAGGTTATCATACGCTTGGTACATCGTCCAACTGTTGAGCAGCAAGTCACCATCGTGGAAGGGTTGTAGCCTGGACGAAAATGTGCTCAGGTCGCCGCCAACCCACTCGATAGTGGCCAGCGCTAGCAGCAACGATAGGCCGACAACAGCGAGCGTACCACGGTAATCCACCAACCAGGTCCGCACACGATTCAAGGTAGCGTTCAACATACAGCCTTCCCCATTTCGCAGGTTGCACCCAGACCCGGGAAGTATACCATTGGCCTAGGGCGCACCCAAACGCAGCAGGCGGCAACTTACGCAAAAGAAAGGAGGTTATGAGGAAGTACATTGATGTGACGCTCCCCACGAATAAATTCGGGGGCTTCTGTTGCACGCTTGCCCCAACGGGCTACGTTATGCAACACGGACACGTCCTGTCCGATAGTACAC
>JAADYV010000547.1 GCA_010092855.1 Chloroflexota bacterium
CTGCCGGGCAGCGTGGCATTGATACGGCGCGCGTTCGAAACCGGGTGGATCGTCGCAGTGGCATCGCGCGCATTACGGCGGCGGCTGCTGCGCACGCTCGACCTGGTGCAGATGCCACCCCTGTTCGACGTGGTGCTGGGCAGCGAGGACGTGGTTGATCCCGGCACGGATCGCAAGGTGCACGCCCGTGTAGCGCATATTTTCGGCATCGATCCGGCGGCGTGCGTGGTGATCGAGGACAGCGTTTCCGGCGTGCGCGACGCAGTAGCTTGCGGCACCGGCACTGTAATCGGCCTGACCACGTCGCTGGATGGCGCAGCGCTGCGTGCGGCGGGCGCGCATGAGGTGGTCGATCACCTGGACGCTGTAAATTTGGAGGTAGTGTGATGATTCAGGTTCCGCAGGTCGTAGCCGTGACCGGGGCGACCGGCTACGTCGGGCGCTTTGTGATCGCGGAATTGCAGCGGCAGGGTGTGCTGGTGCAGGCGTTGGCGCGGCCTGCATCCGACCGGGGCGGGTTTGCGGCTCCGGTGGCCTGGGTGACCGGCGATTTGCGTGCGGAACAGGCGCTGGTGCAGTTGGTCAGCGGCGCGGACGCAGTCGTACACCTGGCTTACGAGCACGTGCCAGGGCGCTACCGGGGCGGAGAAGGCGCGGACCTGGCCGCATGGCTGGACGCCAACCTGACCGGGTCGCTCCGCTTGCTGCTGGCCGCACGGGATGCAGGTGTGCGGCGCTTCGTGTTTCTCTCCAGCCGGGCCGTTTTTTCCCATACCGGGCCGGGCCGTGCGTTGGATGAGTCGCATCCCACCGCACCGGACACGCATTACGGCGCGTACAAAGCAGCAGTGGAGGCGTTTTTGCGCAGCTTCGCCCACGTCAAAGGGATGCAGACCGCAGCCATACGTGCGACCGGCGTATATGGTCTCACCTGGCTGGTGCAGCGCTCCAAATGGTGGGACTTGATCCAGGCGGTGCTGTCCGGGCAGGTGGTCACGTCAACGCGCGGCGGGACGGAAGTGCACGGCGAGGACGTGGCGCGCGTGGTGTGGAGCCTGCTGCAACAGCCCGTGCTTACCACCGATGTAATCCACCTGAGCGACCTGTACGTTACCCACCGCGATATCGTTCGCCTGGCGCGGGAATACGCGGATCGTCCCGGTCCCCTGCCAGACCCGCCCATATCTCCGCCATGCAACGTGCTGGTGTGCCGCCGCCTGGCTGAACTCGGCATCACGTTGGGCGGCTGGCCCGCGCTGGAACGCACGATTGCCGCGCTGGTCCATGCCGCGAAACAATCCTCCCGATAGCGTTCGTTCAGTTCGCCAGCAACTGCCGCGCAATCACGATCCGGTTGATTTCGCTGGTGCCTTCGCCAATCGACATGACCCGCTGGTCCCGGTAGATGCGTTCGAGCGGAAATTCGCGGCTGTACCCATACCCGCCGTGAATCTGGATCGCCTCAAATGCGATGCTTTCGACTATCTCCGAAGCGAACAGTTTCGCCATCGACGCCAGCCTGGTGTATTTTTCGCCGCGATCTTTGGCCCACGCCGCGCGATAGACCAGCAGCCGTGCCGCTTCGATCTGCGTGGCAGCGTCCGCTAGCTTAAACTGGATCGCCTGGTGATCGACCAGCCGCTGCCCAAAGGCCTGGCGTTCCTGAGTATATGCCAGCGCGTGTTGGAAGGCGGCGCGTGCCAGCCCTACACACAGCGCGCCCACCGCGATGCGGCCACTGTCCAGCGTGGCCAGCGTCTGGTGCAAGCCGCGTCCCTCCTGACCAAGCAGGTTCTCGACGGGCACCCGCACATCCGTGAAGGTCAGCACATGCGCGGGCGAGGCACAGGTTCCCATTTTCTTTTCGGGCGGCGCGATTTCCAGCCCGGCGCGGTCGGTCTCAATCAGCATCTGACTGAACCCAGCAGAACCGGCATCCGGCTGGGTTTTCACCAGCGTGACGATCACCGGTGCAAGGCTGGCGTTGGTGATCCACGCTTTGCTGCCATTGATGACCCATTCACTGCCATCCTTAACCGCGCGGGTCTGAGTACCGGTCAGATCTGATCCGGCATCCGGTTCGGTCAACGCCAGGCTGCCCAACACCTCGCCACTCGTCAGGCGTGGCAAGAAACGCTGTTTTTGCTCATCCGTGCCCCACTTGACGATGGGCAGGCAGCAGAGTTCGTTGTGCGCTTCGACGCTTAAGCCCGTCGAGCCACACACCGCGCCGAGTTCTTCCATCGCAATGGCCGTGCAGATGCTGTCCAAATCTGCGCCGCCGTATTCCTCAGGGACTTGCAGCCCGGTCAAACCGAGGTCGGGCATTTTGGCGATTGCATCCATGCGCAATTGGCCGGACTTGTCGATTTCAGCGGCAAAAGGCGCGATCTCGCGTTCGCAAAAATTACGCACTGCGTCCTGGTACATCCGCTGTTCGTCGTTAAGCGTAAAATCCATGATTTTCCTCGTAAAAAACACTTTTGCAGGGCAACCACACGCGGCTGCCCTGCGATACCGCTACCGGTGTGTTTCGTGTTATTCGTCCGCCGGGACAAAATACACATCCGTCGGTTTGAACTTGCTGTTGCGCAGATAGCGCGCGCGGACCTTCATCCCGATCCAGTCCAGCGAGGCCTCATCCGGATTGACACCGACTAACCGGGCCAGAAACAGTGTATCAGCACCCTCGAAGTCCACCAGGATCAGCACAAAGGGCGTTTGGGGCAGGAATTCCTCGGAGCCAAAATGACACACGGTGAAGGCGTGAATAATGCCTTCATTCGGCAGTACGACCCAGTCGGTTTCCGCGCCGGTGGTCATATCGTGTCCGCGCGGCGTGGCGTAGGTGTACCCGGTTTCTGGGTCACGGTTGCCCAGGAAGACCTTGTTAGTTAGTCCGGCGAAAAACGGCGAATCCTGCCCGAATGAATGGATATAGTCAATCTGGTAGGGCTGTTTGATGATGATCGGCCCCATTTGTTTGAGCGCCTGCAGCGCTGCTTCGTCCAGCGTGTGGGGGAAAGGCACATTAAACAGTATCCGCCCGTCGTCGGTTTCTTCGATCTTGCGCGGTAGTTTATGATCGGCCATCGGGGTTACTCCTCCGTTCCCAAAATCGAGACAGTGACGTAGGTGCCGGTCCCGGCGTGGCTGTGGATCGCGCCGCGCTTCGGGTTTTCGAGCTGCAAGGTGACGTCGTCGAAATGCTGCCCGATGGTGCCCTGCAACTGCCACAGCGCAAACACACCCTGCATCAATCCGGTCGCACCGACCGGATGCCCACACGCGATCAACCCACCAGAGGGATTGACCGGACAGATCGGGTCGTCCGGCAGCTTTAGCCCATAGTCCAGGCCGGACATAAACGCTTTGCCGCTCATCGCAAAGGGACCACCCTCACCGTAGCGACACAGGCCCATGTCTTCGTAGGTCTGGATTTCGGAGGATGTGTAGGCATCGTGCAGTTCCACAAAATCGATCTCGGTGAGCGGATCGAGGATACCTGCGTTTTCGTAGGCCTGCTTGCTGGCCATGCGCCCCGCGCGGAACGAATGCACGCCGGGGTAACGGAAGCCGTTGTCCCACAACTCCTGATAGTAGGCGCGGGTGTCGGCGCTGTCCTGCTCGATCTGGAGCGCATTGCGTGCCATGAACTCATCCAATGACTGGTGCGGGCGGTCAGCCATCCGCATGGCATCGGTGCCGCGCCCGATGCTCTCAACCAGCACACGCGGATAGCGTTGGCCGCTGGCCTTCTCCAGCTTCGCCAGCCCTTCCTCCGAACACAAGATGACCGCAGCCGCGCCGTCACTCATCACGCAGATGTCCAGCCGGGTCAGCGGCCAGGCCACCATCGGCGCATTCCGCACGTCTTTGACGGTGTAGCGGTTGCGCTTTTGGGCATACGGGTTATGGTAGGCGTTGATGTGGTTCTTCACGGAAACGTAAGCAAGCTGCTCAACGGTGGTGCCAAATTCCTTCATGTGGCGCGTGACCATCATCGCGTAATAGCCGGAATAGAAGCCACCTACCGGGTAGTCGAAACTCACATCTGAGGCCAGCGCGATAAACTCATTCCCTTTCCACGTATTGACGTGGCTCATGGTTTCGAAGCCGTAGGCCACGCAGATGTCCATGTGCCCGCTGGCGATGTTCTTCCACGCTTCCTGGAAGCATAATCCACCAGTCGCGCCACCGCCCTCGACACGATGGGACGGCTTGGGACACAGACCGAGATAGTCCTGCGCCATGATGCCCGCCATCAACTGCCGGGTGAAGTGATCCGAAAAATACGACGCTACCGAACCGTCGACCAACTCGGTAAACTGCGGGAAGGTCAGGCCAAGATCGCTAATCGCGTAATCATACGCCTCTTTGATCACGGCCTGGAAGGTTTTGTCCGGTCGCGCCTTGGAGAACTTGGAAACGCCACCCGAAACAACATAAAC
>JAADYV010000548.1 GCA_010092855.1 Chloroflexota bacterium
GCGTCACCAACGCGCACGCCAACGCTGACGCCAGACCTGGCCGCCACGATAGCGGCGGCAGTCGCGGGTACCCAGACGGCAATGGCAACCCAAGCCACGAGTCCGGCCAGCGCCACCGCAACCTTGACGCGCACACCTCTCCCGACCACCCCCCCCGTTCCGCCAGCGGACTTGGGTGCAACCGCCACGTCGATGGTGCAGACGGCTACGGCGCAAGCCCAAACGCCAACCCGCACACCTGTTTCGACCACCCCCGCTGGTCCACCGCCAGGGCTGGGCGCAACGGCCACGTCGATGGTGCTGACGGCTACGGCGCAGGGCCAGGTGGTTACGCCCACCTTTGCTTACGTCACGCTTAGCCCCAACCAGATGACGGCTACGTCCATTATCGCGACGGCGACGGCGGATGCCTATCGACCCAGCGCGACGTACACGCGCACACCGACCAGCACCCAAACCCCCTCGCCCACGAACACGCCGCTGCCGGATTATGCCCCGGACGCCACGCGCATTGTGGCGACGGCCACCGCTGCTGCTGCCGCAGACAACCTGGGCGTGTCACTGGACGTGCCCGCCGGCTGGTCTGCGCCCCGGCTGACGGATGAGAACACGCTGTACCTGGCGGACGACACTGCCCAGATTTTCATCTACACCGGCGATGCAGCATTTTTTGCACAGCAGTGGAGTATTCCGGCAGATGAAACCGATCCGGCGGAGGCTGCTGCACGGGTAGCAGAGCAACTGGGCGGGACCGTGTCGGACGATTTGCCCGCTGGCACCCCGGCAGACGCCAGCCTGGTCCTGCTGGACCGCGAGGAGACGCGCGGCTTGGTGTACCTCTTGCGCGTGCGGGATGGCGCAGAATGGCTGATCATGTCCACCAGCGCCCCGGCAGATAGTTTTGGCGATTACCAGCGCGATGCTTTTAACCCGGTATTCTTGTCGCTCGTGGTCGCCGGTCCGCCTCCAGCAACCATGCTTCCGCCAACTGTGGTTCTGCCGACCATGACGCCAACAACGGACAATAGCGTGGCGCTTACGCTGACCCAGGTGGCGCAAGATGCCCAGTCAACGGCGATTGCCATCAACTCGCCCACACCATCCCTGTCCCCCACGCTTGACCTCGCGGCGACGGCGACCCAGGTCGTGCTCCAGACCACACCCTCTGGCGCTGGGCAGCAGTATACGGATGATACGCTGGCGCTTTCGCTCAGCGTGCCGGAAGGCTGGCAGGTGCCAGATCGGCAAGGCGATCAGCTCCTGTACCTGACCGATGGCCCAGCGCAGGCGTTCATCTATGGCGGGGATGCGGAATACTTCGCTACCGCGTGGGGTATTCCGGCAGACGTGACCGATCCAGCGGTGGCAGCCGCAGGAGTGGTGGAACAGGTCGCTGGCGAGATCGTGGCTGATGACCTGGATGGAGTAGTCGTCATCGCTATCCCCGGCGAAAACATCAGCGGCGCAATCTACGTGGTCGAGTGGGAAGGCCCCGGCGGCTGGTTGATCGTATCGGTGAGTGCTCCAGCAGATGAATTTGCACAATACCAGGCGGAGGTGTTCGATCCGCTGGTCCTGTCGCTGCAAGTGAATGAAGCTGAACCTGTGGTTCCTGCGGCTCCTGGCGCACTGGTGCCCTATGAAGCGCCCACGTTAGGACTGGCATTTGATGTCCCGGCAGAATGGACGCCCTGGGAATTCGACAGCCTGAACATCCCCGACCTGGGCGTGACCAGCGTGATGTTCTTTGCCGATCCCAGGGACATTGGAGAGGACCTTCCCCGCCCATCCCAACCAGCGATCCTCGTCATGCGCATTGACGCCGCACTGATGCTGCCCGATACAATGCCAAGTTCCCCCCAGGAAGCATTGGTCACGGTTTTTGAGCTGGATGCTGGAACCACGCAGGCTTACGTGCTGGAAAGCTACCCGGCGGCGCGCGCGGCCCGAACCGGTGACGGGCAGAACCCCGATGTCGTATATTATGCCCTCGATCTGGGCCAGAACAACTGGCTGCTGGCGGCGATCATGGATCCAACCCGGCAGGATATTCAACGATTGGATGCAGACCTGTTGCAGCCGCTGATCGAAACGGTGGCCACGTTGACCGACTGACGATGTAACCACCGTTAAGCTGTGTGATAACCATATTTGATCTTTTCATACCCTGGCAGTGACAGCGCTGCTAGGGTGTTATTACCTCTGAAAATCCAGTTTTCAAATGGTCATATTAGCTTCGCATTTCTGTTTGAATTTCGCCAAAGTAAAGATCGTTTTACAAACGCTTTTACAATTCTTTATACTTGATAGCTATGGTATAGTAGCGTTTGTATCGAGGGGGGGAAAATTCCCTCATTTGGCTGGTAATCTGATACCCAGGTGAAGGCAGACAGTGTCTAGAAGAGTTCCCGCGAACCTGTTCCCCATCGGCCTGATCACAATGCTGGTCGTGCTGGTTGGTATATCAATGCTGTTTGCTTATCAATTGATTACCGACAAAGCCGAAGACGAATACCGTGCTGAAGAATTGCGAGTGGTCAGCGCGCTTTCCCAACAAAGCGAGGTCTACTTCAACCGCCTGGGCACTGACATCGCTGTTCTGGCCTCGGACCCCGTGGTAGAAGCCCAGGCCGACACGCGCGCGCAGGAATGGGATGAAGCGCCGCTAGCCGCGTTGGAGCAGCGCTTTGATGCCGTTAATACCGGCGAGCTGTCTGTCATCCTGAATATCATTCGCTTCGACGCAGCGGGACAAGCCCGCTATGCGTGGCCCAATAGTTTGAACAACCGGCTGAAGGGCGGTGGGCAGGCCCCCTACAGCGTGCCGCCAGACTTGCTAGCGGCTGCCGGGCAACCTGATGCCAGGGTGGATGTCGTGTTGTATACCGCTTCCAACACAGCGGATTCCAGCACGGTTGATCCCAATGCGGCAGATACTGACCTGGCGAACATCACTGCGGCTTACCTGCTGTTTGCGCCGGTCCAGGCCCCATCAGGCGAAACCGAGTTTATTGCTTACCAACTGGACGCGACGCAATTATTCACCCAGGTCGTCAATCAGACCGCCGGTGACACTGTCGCCGGGTTGGACACCGGGGATCAATTGTGGATCGTCAATACCGCCAATTCAGTCGTGTATGCGGCGGACCCAACGGTGCCGATTGCGCCCTTGCTGGCCGATGTTCCCTTGCAGTCGCTGACCGGCTATCGTGAGGTTACTGTCGAAGACCGCACCCTTGATGGCGAGGACCGTCTGACCCTTATTGCGCCTGTTCATGTGCATGGTGAGGGATTCGCCGTCGTGCTGCTGCGGGATGCCGGTGCGGCACTCCAAGATGTGGAGTCGGACCTGCAACTATTCCTGGGCTTGGGGGTGGCGGTGATTGTGCTGCTGATGATGATGGCGTGGATCGTGGTTCGCCGTCTGTCCAGCGAATCACGCTTCCGGCACCAGGAAACCCATCGCCGTCAGACCGCGCGTACCCTGCTCGAGGTCTCGCGCGCGTTGAACTCGACTCTGGACCTGGGCGATGTATTGAGCAGTATCATGGCGCAGTTGGCGCACATTGTGCCCTACGACAGTGCGGCCATTTTGATGCTGGACCGTGCCCAACTGACGGTGGTGGCGCATCGCGGCGCGGATGAAAAGGAACACGCAGAAACCGAAATTCCGCTGGAACGTGCCCATGCTGCGAACACGGTGCTGCAAACAGGACGTCCGCTGGTGGTTAATGATACCCGGCGCGACGAACGTTGGGGCGCTGTCGAGAGCGAAAGCAAAATCCGCTCGTGGATGGGAGTGCCATTGCGCCTGCGTGACAAGACAGTGGGTGTGCTCAACGTCAACAGCCATGCCGTGAACCGCTTTAAGTCCGAAGAAGTCGAGCTGGCCGAAGCGTTCGCCGACCAGGCGAGTGTCGCGCTGCAGAATGCGCGCCTGCACGAAGTCGAAGTGAAACAAATCGAGCAAGAACTGGTCATCGCCAGTGATATCCAGTTGAGCTTGATGCCGTCAACTGTTCCACACATGCCCCAACTGGATATTGCCTCCATCACGCTGCCTGCCCGGCAGGTGAGTGGTGACTATTTCCAGTACCTGCCGATGCCCAACGGGAACCTGGGTATCGCGGTCGGTGACGTCAGTGGTAAAGGTATTCCAGCAGCCATGCTCATGGCGGTGATTATGACCGCCCTGCGCGACGAGGTGAACCGCAACCCCAAGCCATCCGATTTGCTGAATGCGCTGAACGCACGCTTGCTGGAACGTATGAAATCTACGCACCTGAACAGCGCCCTGATGGTGGGGATTTTCGACCCCGGCACACGCCAGATAGAAGTGTCGAACGGCGGGATGGTGCAGCCCTATGTGCGCGACGGCAAAACCTGGGATGTCGTACCGGTGGGTGGTTATCCGCTGGGCGTCTCCCAGCGTATGTCCTATTCGGCCAAGACCATCACGCTGGAACCCGGCGCGGTGTTGCTGGCGATGAGCGACGGCGTTATTGAAGCCCAAAACCCCCAGGGCGAATTTTACGGATTTGACCGGCTGGAGAAGCTGCTCAACGATTTGCCAGAGGATGTGACCGCCCAGGGTATCGTGGAAATCATCCTGAAATCAGTCCGCGATCACCTGAGTGGCGAAGAAGCCCAGGATGACCTGACCATTCTGGTCATGCAATCCATCGCGGTGAAAACGGAAAAAGTGGTGGATACACCCCCCGCCGCGACTGAAGAAACGACAACCGATCAGGCCGAAACCGCTGCCTCGCCCCCGGCCCAGGAATCTGCGTCCTCTGCTGCGTCCGCTGTTTTGGCCACTGCCCCGCCAGCAGAGAATGGCACGGAAGTCCTGGCTGGTGCGATTGCAGTCCAGGCGGCCAAACCCGTACCCCCGGCCCCGGACGTACCAGCCCCAGTTGTCCCGGCGGCACCGGATACCGAAGCAGTGCCTGCAGACAACGCACCGGCCACTGCCTCTCCGACGGCTGGGGCAGCCACAAGCTCTGCAGAACCAGTCCAGGCGAAAGCAGAGACGGCTGTTACCGAATCGTCTGCATCTGGACCAGCGGACATGCAGGCTGCTGAGACCGAAACACCCGCTGGTGAGAGCCAGCCACCAGCCACCTCATCCCAAACTGACGACGCCGTCTCCGGGGAAGACCAACCGGCTGCTGCCCCGGCGGACGTTGACTCGGAAGAATCGTCCACCTCGTCTGCGTCTGGAAAATCGGCATCAGCCGAGTCACCCAGTGGGGAGCAAGCCTGATGTTTGATTTGGCTATTCCCTATTCCAGCGAGCAGCGGATTGGCGCTGGACAGACAGTTCGAGTACCATTGATGTTTGATCCCCGCTGTACGGTGACGGACAATACGGAAGGCGCGGATCGTGGCAAACATCAGGCCGGTGAGTTCAGTTTTCGCATAACAAAATGCAAGATTAGTTTTTGCATTCGTATGTTTCCTGCTTTGCCCACCACAGCCCCTCTGCCCGTCGTGGCAGCAGGAGTTGTCCAATTGGGCACTGACAAGGTTATGCACACTAGTTGCCTGCGAAAGAGCCTACGCCAATGACCACCATCAACCCTAGCGAGACGTCATCGCAAGTGCCCGTCGCTGCCACAACCGAAATCAAGTTGTATCTTCCCAGCGTGCTGGGCTACGAGAAGGTAGCGCGTGGGGCCGCCGAAGCTCTGGCGATTGAGATGGATGTCAAGACGGACCGCATCGAAGACCTGAAAACCGCTGTGGCCGAAGCTTGCATGAACGCTATCGAACACGGCAACAACCTGGAACGCACGACCATGGTCAGTGTGTTCATTACGCCGCTGGACGACAAGCTCGAAGTGCGCGTGGCGGATGTGGGGCGGAAGATTGTGCCCGATCCCTTGCCCCGGCCTGGCAGCGGCGATATGCGTGGTTGGGGGTTCTTTTTCATCGAGCGCCTGGTGGACGAGATGGAGATCACCCAGTTGCCCGATGGTGGCAATCAGGTGCGCATGGTGATCTACCTGACATCGGAGGATGAGATCGAGCGGGCCAAAGCCGCTGTTTCCAAAACCGCTGCTGCCGAAGCCGAAGAACAGCCGGTGGCGGAGAAGAAAACCGACGACAGCGAAGCGCCCGGCGCGGCAGAAAAACCGGATGCTGCCCAACCGGCTACTCCTGCAGCGTCTGCGCCTACTGGGGCCGCCCCCACAGGTATTGCACCCGCAGGTTCTGCGCCCAAGACAGCAACGCCTGCACCCTCCTCAGGAGCTGGTGCTCCAGCGGAAGCCAGGCCGGTCGCCATCCAGCCCGCTGAGGAAAAGCCCGCAGCGCTCCAGCCAGCAGAAAACAAGCCCACAGCAGTACAGCCAGCGGAACACAAACCGAGCGCCGTACAAGCTGTTGAAGACAAACCCACCGCGGTGCAGCCAGCAGAAGACAAGCCTGGTGCCGTGCAGCCGGTTCCAGACCAATCTGGCACAGAAACGAAGGCTGGGGAACCATCGGGGATCGTTCCACCAGCCACCACCCCCACCGTGCCAACGCCTGCTGCCCCGGCCAGTGAGCAGCCTACCGCAGAACAAGCGGCATCCCCTGCCGCCGGGCCTGCTGCTTCGGCTGAAGCCAGCGCGAGTCCAACGCCGGATTCCAGCGCTGCGACGAAGTCAAATACAACTGAGTCGGGTGAAAACGATACAAAAACGACACCGTCGTCCAGTGGTAGTGAGCCGCCACAGGAAAGTTGAGGAGATCATGGCTAAAGAGGTTGGCTATCGCCAAAACGGTACCATCGGTTTTATGGACTTCCCGCGTGATGTGACTGCCCAAACACGCGAAACGGCGTATAACGCGTACAATATCCTGGCGCGCGCCAAAGTGAACGCGATTGGCCTGAACTTTGAGTCCAGCGATTATTTGAACAGCGCCGGGATCGGCCTGGTGATCGGCCTGGTGGAGGACGCCACGCAGTCTGGACGCAAGGTATATGGCTATGGCCTCTCGTCGCACTATCGCAAGCTGTTTAGCATGGTCGGCCTGACAGAGCGCATCGTCCTGGTTGCCAACGAGCAGGAAATGCTAGAACTGTGTAGCCAGAACAGCTAGCCCAACATCTCTCTCGCTGCCCGCATCACAGCGATTGTGTTGCCCGTCAAAGTGGAACGGGCCTTTTTTGTTGCAGCGGTGTTATACAAATAGTTGTTTATACTTAGCAGTGTTGGCATTTTCGCCTGTGCTGGCGATTTTGAGCGTATATAATGCCAACACAGCCTTATTAGCTGCGAGGAGTTGCCTGTGACTACCAACGCTGGGGCCCAGCTGGTGCTCGTCACCGATGCCGGTTGCGACCTGTCCACCGACATGTTCAAAAAATATGATATCAGAATAGCACCGCTCAAAATACTATTTGGGGATGAAGTGTATCAAAGCGGAGTCGACATCACGCACGAGCAGTTTTACGAACGGCTGGCGCGGGGGGATGTGCACCCGACTACGTCCCAACCGACCGTCGCCGAGTTCGTGGAGATGTACCAGGAACTCGGGACGCAGGGCAAACCGATCCTGTCCCTCCACCTCAGCGAAGGCCTGAGCGGCACAGTCAATGTTGCGCGCCAGGCGGCTAATCAACTCCCGGACCTGGACATTACAGTTCACGACTGCGGGACGTTGTCCTCGGCGCTGGGGCTGCAAGTACTCACCGCTGCACGCGCCGCCGCCGCCGGGCGCACGATTGACGAGATTCTGCCGATTCTCAAGCAAACCCACGAAGTAGCCAATTTGTTGTTTTCCGTTGAAGATCTGTCCTATCTATATAAAGGCGGGCGCATCGGCACCGTGCGTTACCAGGTGGGACAGGCACTGCGCATCAAGCCCGTAGTGACGGTGTGCAAAACCGGCGATAAGGCCGGTACCTACATCCCCGCCGGGCGCGTGCGCAGCCTGGCGAAAGCCGCCGACTTCTTTATCGACCAGATCACCGAGGCAGTTGGAGCGGGCAACAAACTGCGTGCGATCTCGCTCTATGGCGACGATCCGACGCTGGCGCAGCAGATGAACGCCCGCCTGACCGACATGTTCGACTGTGTATACCTCGACATGGTGCCGACTGCGCCGGTGTTGGGGGTGCATGTTGGGCCGGGGGCGCTTGGTATTTCGTACGCGCCGGGCGATTGGCCGGTCTAGCGCCTATGCTGGTATGATCAGGGCAAGAGCGTGAGCATCGGAGGAGGGTATTATGCCGGATGCAATTTCTAGCGGCGACAATGCGGAAGCCCCGGTTGAAGAGCGACTGCAAAATCTAATCGAAAACCTGTCGTCCTACATCGAGTTTTATCATGGCGGTTCGGTGAAACTTATTTCGTTTGATGGCAAGGTGGCACGCGTTGAATTAGGGGGAGCTTGTGAAGGCTGCCCGCTGTCACTCAACACGCTGCATGGCTGGATTGCGGGGACGGTACGCCAGTTTTTTCCGGACATAACGGTTGAGGAGGCTTCGACTGCCCCCTAAGCGACGGAAAACCCCCACCACTGGCGATCAACGCTCTGCTGGCTGGCAGGGCGTTCTTGTTTTGGAGGAGAAGCGGTCATATGCGAGAGTGGATCATTTTCTGGACGCTGGGCGTCATCTGGGGCTCGTCGTTTTTGTTGATCAAAGTGGGGGTGGAGGACCTGGGGCCGCTTCCGCTGGTCACCATTCGGCTGGGGCTGGCAGCGTTGGCAATGCAAGTTTTTCTGCGCCTGACCGGACGCCACTGGCCCCGGCAGCGCACCGCGACCATCGCCCTTATCTTCATTGGCGTTATGAACACCGCCGTGCCCTTCACGCTGATCACCTGGGGCGAGCAGGATATCGATAGCGGGCTGGCGACGGTGCTCAATGCGACGGTGCCGCTATTCACGCTGGTGATTGCACATATGGCGCTGGCTGATGAGCGTATCACGCCCCAGAAAGCGGCTGGTTTGCTGGTGGGTTTTGTGGGCGTTGCGCTGCTGGCCAGCCGGGATACCGAGTCCAGCAGCCCCAACACCATCAGCGGCCAACTGGCCGTACTTGGGGCCGCGCTGTGTTATGCGACTTCGGCGGTCGTAATCCGGCGCTATCTACGCCAGGTCGATCCGTTTGTCATCGCGGGCCATTCGCTGGCCGTGGGTTGGGTTGCCATTACGACTGTGACGCTGGTAGTGGTTCATCCTTTTCCATCACCTGCCGATCTGGGCCCAGATGCGGTGGCGGCTGTGATTACGCTGGCGCTGCTGAACACGATGGTGGCTTATTTTTTGTTCTACCACTTAATGGATCAATGGGGCGCAACCCGGACCACGCTGGTGACGTATGTGATGCCCCCGGTGGGCTTGACGTTGGGCGCGGTCTTTTTGGACGAAGCGGTTGATTGGCAGATTGTAGTCGGGGCAGCGCTGATCCTGGGCGGGATTGTCACCGCAAATTTGCGCGCCGGATTGCGCAGTCACTCGCGCGAGCAGCAACCAGACTCGACATTGATCGAGTCGGACATGGGCGCACCGGAGCCAGCGCCACAGGCTGCTTCGCGGTGCGCGGATTGAGTGCGAGTATTGTATGCACATGCTTAAACATTGGCTGGCGTGCTAACGCCCTCGATTATCATGATGCAATCGTCTAGATCGCCTAACAACAGATTACTTCGTGATAAGGCACATTATCACGAGTAATGTTCACTCTGCGCGGGAGCGCGCGTATAACCACATGAAAAATCGCAAATGATATGGGAGAAAACTATGCGCAAGGGAATCGTATTGGTGATGCTGGTCGTGGTATTGGTGCCAGGGTTGGTGTGGGCTCAGGGGTCTGGAGCTGGTGCAGATGGGCTTGGCGATCCGTTTTATCCTCAGATGGGCAATGGCGGCTATGATGCGCTGCACTATACGCTTGATCTGACGACCGATGTCGCTAGTGGGGAGTTGTCTGGAGCCGTGACATTGGAGGCGGTGTCGACTCAGGAGCTGCGTACCTTCAATCTGGACTTCACGGGTTTCGATGTCAGCGCGGTGACGCTGAATGGCGAGCTCGTGGACTATGACCGCCAGAATGGGGAGTTGATCGTGGTACCGCTGGTCCCGCTGCCGGATGATGAAGAGTTCACGGTTGGCGTAACCTACAGCGGTATTCCCCAACAGGCGGAAGGCGCGCTTTTTGGTGGCATAGGTGGCTGGTTCAACTATGGTGATGGGACCTATGTCGCCAGTGAGCCAATGGGGGCAGCGGCCTGGTATCCGGGCAACGATCACCCGCTGGACAAGGCGACCTATACCATCCGTGTCACGGTACCTGAGCAGTACGTGGTGGCAGCTAATGGCTTGCTACAAGAAGTCATCGACGGTGATGATACTCTGACATACGTATGGGAGGCGGACGATCCAATTGCGTCCTACCTGGTAACGGTTAACATTGCCGAATTCGTGCTTGAGGAAGACGAAAGTCCGAACGGTGTCCCGATTCGCAACTACTATGCGGCGAACCTGGCTGAAGTAGCCAGTCCTAAGTTTGCGAACACCGGGGAAATGATAGAGCTTTTTGGCGAGTTGTTTGGTCCCTACCCGTTTGATGTGTATGGGGTGGCTGTAATTGATGCGAGCTTTGGGTTTGCGCTGGAGACCCAGACGCTGTCGATTTTCTCCCGTACCTGGCTCAGCGGCGGCAATATTGACGAGGTTGTTGCGCACGAGCTGGCGCACCAATGGTTCGGGAACAGTGTCAGTCTTTCGCGCTGGCAGGACATCTGGCTTAACGAAGGCTTTGCGACCTATGCTTCGTGGTTGTGGTACGAACACCTGAATGGGCCGGAAGACTTTGAGGCGTATGTTGGGCGGCGCTATGACGACATTGCCTATAATACGCGCAGTTTCCGGCTGCCAGTGTCTAAGGCAGGGCTAGAGGCGGTGCTAAATGACATGCCGCTGAATGAGATGACGCTGGCATCGGATGAAGTGGCGCAGGTAGTGCGGCTGCTATTGGTCGACCAAGTGCCTGAGCCGCAGCTTGAGGAATTCATCGGATCGCTGCCCCCGCAAGATATCACCGGGGCAGAGCTGGTGATGTTTGTCAATATTCTGCCGTTTGAGCAGGTCATGTTGACCAGCCAGCAGTTCGAGGAGTTGATCGACGTGCTGGGTTTACGCGAGGCGCTGGGTGAAGATTTCGAGGTACCCTACAGTAGCTATGTCCCGCCCGGAAATCCGCCCAAAGACGACCTGTTCAACAATGGGGTGTATACGCGCGGGGCGCTGGTGCTGCACGCCTTGCGCGAGCGGGTCGGGGATGATGCATTCTTCGAGATCGTGCAAACCTACTATGCCCGCTACGAGTATGGCAATGCCACCATACCAGATTTTATCGCGGTGGCGGAAGAAATCAGCGGGCAGGACCTGGGTGAATTCTTCGACACCTGGCTGTATGACCCGGTGATGCCCGATATTCCCGAAATGGGTCTGAGTGTGAATTACGGCGAGTAGAGCAGTCGCAAGGTGAAGAAAAACGGGGGCGCAC
Organism: Chloroflexota bacterium; assembly: GCA_010092855.1. Taxonomy (GTDB): domain Bacteria; phylum Chloroflexota; class Anaerolineae; order Aggregatilineales; family Aggregatilineaceae; genus TC-15. Next base: position 11,507 of record JAADYV010000548.1, read on the forward strand.
GGGAAGCGCCTTCGTTTGCTTCACGTATCGGTTTTGGATGGTACCTGGCTCATGGCATACTCGGCCAGGGCAGTGATCGTCAGGCTGGGGTTGATGCCGGGGTTGGCGGGCATGATCGAGCCATCGACCACGTACAGGCCGGGGTAGTTGAACACTTCGCAGTTCAGGTCGAGCACACCATCGGCTGCGCTGTGTCCGAAGGGGCAGCCGCCCATGATGTGCGCGGTGGTAGGCATGTTCAGTAAGCTTTCGTGGATCGGAGCCTGGGGCACGCCGTTTGTTCGGTTGGCGAAGTCGCGCGTGATCTGGTGCCCGATCTCGATGTGGGCCTGGACGGTGTGCTCCGGGTCGTGACGTGCCAGCAGGCCGCGCCGGAAGCCGGTGAACAGGTGGCGACCCGGACGCAATTGCAGCAGCGTGTCTTCCGTTTGCATCACCAGCAGGATCGTGCTGCGGCGCGCCCAGCCGGGGAAGAAAAAGGTTCGCACAAAGTCCATCGGGCGACGCAAGGCGTTTGCCAAAATGCGCAGCGCGCGACCCGGTATGCTTCGCCCGCTGGCGATCATGGGGGCGGCGATGGTCTTGATGAAGGATGACCCGTCCGGGTAGCGCACTGGCTCGATATGTGTGACTGCATCCGCCTGGAAAATAGACGTGATCGCTACCCCTTCCGAATAGTCGATATCGTTCTTGCGCGCGGTCACGCCTAGCAAGGCTTCGCTATTGGTGCGCACCATGTTGCCGAGGTTTTGCGAGATGCCCGGCAGGCTGCGCGACACGTCCCGGCAGTGGAACAACAGCTTAAGCGTGCCCAACGCGCCCGCCGCTACGATCACATTCCGCGCCCGCACGCGCCGGGGGTGCTGGTCCAGCAGTGCGGTTGAGCGGCGATACACTACCTCGTACCGCGCGCCGTCCAGTTGGTCTCGCAGCGGGCGAATGTTGGTGACATGGGCTTCGGCGCGAACTTCGGTGCCCCATTTTTCTGCAAAATAGAGATAGTTTTTGACCAGTGTGTTTTTGGCGTTGTAGCGACAGCCGACCATGCAGCCGCCGCAGTGTGTGCATCCGGCCCGTGCTGGCCCCTCTCCGTCGAAGTATGGGTCGGGTATGGTCTCGCCCGGCTCTCCAAAGTAGACGCCGACCTCAGTGGGTTGAAAGGTCGCGCCTTGGCCGAGTTCATTAGCAATCTCTTGCAGGGTACTGTCC
>JAADYV010000549.1 GCA_010092855.1 Chloroflexota bacterium
GTAGTCGCTCAGCGCGATGCCGTCCACAATCGTCACCGTCCCATCCCCCGTTGAGCGCAGCGGGAAGGAATACAGCAGATCCTCTGGCATCCCATACGGATTGCCCGCCGAAAAGATCGCGCCGCTGAACCACTCACCCGCTGGCGTAGGATTGACCAGGCTCTGGAGGTGGTTGATCGCGGCATTGGCAGCGCTGGCGGCACTGCTTTTGCCGCGCGCGTTGATGATGGCTTTGCCACGCTGCTGAACTGTCTTGAGAAACTCACCCTCGAACCAGGCGCGGTCGGGGATCACGTCCAGGGCGGGCTGGCCGTCGATCAGCGTGTTCTCAAAATCGGGGAACATGGTCGGGCTGTGGTTGCCCCACACCGCCAGCCGGGTCACAGCGCTGACGGGCACCCCGGCGCGCTGCGCAATCTGGGTCTGGGCGCGGTTCTGGTCCAGCCGGGTCATGGCCATCCAGCGGTCGGCGGGCACGTCGGGCGCGCTTTGCATGGCGGTCAGGGCGTTGGTGTTGCACGGGTTGGCGACCACCAGCACGCGCACATCGTCCGCCGCCTGGTCATTGATCGCGCGGCCCTGCGTCACAAAAATGGGGGCGTTGTCTTTAATCACATCGGCCCGTTCCATGCCTTTACCGCGCGGCTTGCCACCCACCAGCAGCGCCCAGTTCGCATCCCGGAACGCCACCGCCGGGTCGTCGGTGGGAACGATATCGTGCAGCAGCGGGAACGCGCAGTCATCCAGTTCCATCACCACCCCCTTAAGCGCATCCAGGGCCTGGGGAATCTCAAGGATCTGCAAAATAACCGGCTGGTCGGGACCAAATGCCTCGCCGCTCGCCAGCCGGAACAACAAACTATATCCAATTTGACCGGCCCCACCGGTCACCGCCACACGAATTGGGGTTTGCATAATTGTTTTACTCCTTCTAGTTGGGTCGCATCGGTTAGTAGTAGCTCTGGTCACATCCTTCACAAACTATTATAGCGCCAAACGATTTCTGCCTGGCAACACTTTTTTCACGGATGGCGACCGCTGATGTGCGCCAGGTTCCGTTGCAGGCCGTGCCCAGTCTTCCACCCTACCAGCGGCCCATTCCCTGTCCGGCAGCTTGTGGTATACTTGCGCGGGTATTTTGTCAAACAGATTGAACAACCGTATGCCAGATCGTTTCTTGAACCTGACAAGCGGCATCGCCATGATCGTCACCGACCTGCATGGTGACCGCGAGGCGTTCGACCGCATCCTGACCCACTTCAGCACGCTCTACTGGCGCGGCGAAGCGCACCGCCTGATCTTCCTGGGCGACGTGGTCCATGGCTATGGCTCCCCGCAAGACGACAGCAGCCTGGAGATGATCCTGGACCTGATCAAGCTCCAGCAGCAGTACGGCAAAGAGACGGTCGTCATGCTGCTGGGCAACCACGAGATGCCCCACATCTACGGGGTACCGCTCTCTAAAGGCGATCTCGAGTTTACACCGCGCTTCGAACACACGCTGGGTCGTCACCGCGCCCAGGTGCTCGAATTCTTCATCAGCCTGCCGCTGTACGTGCGTACCCAGGCGGGCGTGCTGCTGTGCCATGCCGGGCCAGCCAGCGAATCCCTCCGCTACGTGGACGCGCTGCGCCACTTCGACCACTACGCGCTTCTGGAAGAGGCGGACTACGTCCTCAGCCAGTCGGATAACCTGGACCTGCTGTTCCACCAGTATCGCAGCATCTTCGGCGCGCCCTATGACGAGCTGGCCCAACACTACCTGGCCATCAACGGCCCCGACGACCCGCGCTATACCCACCTGCTGCGCGGCTTCATGATCGGCGAACAGGACCGCCAGTTCGGGGTGTTGTGGGACGCGCTTTTCACGCAGAACGAAGCCGGACGTACCCGCACGTCGTACCAACGCCTGTGTACTGAATTCCTGGAGGCATTCTCGGAAGACGCTCCGACCCCCCAGCGCGTGGTCGTCAGCGGCCATATCGCCGCTCGCGACGGAGCCGAACTCGTGAACACGTACCATCTGCGCCTGGCCAGCGCCGCGCACGCCATCCCGCGCGAATCCGGGCTGTACCTGCTGCTTGATTGCGAACGCCCGGTGCGCACCGCGCAGACCCTGCTGGATCACGTTTACCCGGTTTTTGATTGACCCACTTTTCCGCATTGATCCCACCACGAAAGGGCAGCGAATTCGCATGACAACCACCCGTGTACTGCTCATCCGGCACGGCGAAACCGACTGGAACGCCGCTGGACGCTGGCAAGGTCACGCGCCCGTGCCGCTCAACGCGACCGGCGCGGAGCAAGCCCGTAAACTGGCCGCGTACCTGGCGGACCAGAGGACGCGCAATGGCACCCGCTTCGACACGCTCTACAGCAGCGACCTCACACGCTCGATGCAAACCGCCACTGCGGTCGCTCAGGCGCTGGGGTTGGAAGTCCGGCCAGATGTCCGGCTGCGCGAAGTTGACCTGGGCGAATGGCAGGGCCTCAATCGCGCCGAAACCCAGGCCTGGGACCCGGAGCGATATGCCGCGTTTGTCGCCGACTGGTACACGGTGCCGCCGCCCGGTGGCGAAAGCCGCAACCAGCTCATGGCGCGCGCCCGCGCCGCCTTCGACGACATCACCGCCGGACATGTGGGCGGGTCCATCGCGCTGGTCAGTCATGGCGGCACCATCGGCATGTTGATCGAATCGCTGTTTGGCCACATCGACCGCCCAACGCTCAGCAACACATCGCTGACGCTGGTCGAGCAGCCTGCGCCCGGTGCCGCGTGGCGGTTGGTCACTATCGCCGAAACGCCCCATTTAACGGACGATCCCATCGGCGAGACGTGGTGATTCCGGCCCGTTTCCGCTAAACTTGCACTAGCCACACCCCATTCAACCATTAACACGGCGATAACCACTGCAAGGGAGTAGCAGGCACATGGAATACCACAGCAGTTACGGCCTGGAACATCATGGCTTTGAAAACCTGGAACGCGAATACTGGAACCTGTCCACCCCGGCACTGTACGAACAGGCAATCCGGCACCGCGAGGGTATTATCGCCCACCTGGGGGCGCTGGTGGTGCGCACTGGCGACCACACTGGGCGCTCGCCTAACGACAAGTTTGTGGTGCGCGAATCCTCCACCGCCGATCAAATCTGGTGGGGATCGGTCAACCAGGAATGCACCGAAGAGAATTTCAATAACCTGCACGAGCGGATGATGAACTACTTCCAGAACCGCAGTGTCTTTGTGCAGGATGTGTACGCCGGGACCGACCCCGAATACCGGCTGCCGGTGCGCATCATCACCGAGCAGGCGTGGCACAGTCTGTTTGCGCGCAACATGTTTGTGCGCATCTTCGACCCCGAACAACTGCGCAATCACGTGCCAGAGTTTGTCGTGATCGACGCACCGAACCTCAGCGCCCGCCCCGACATCGACTGCACCTCGTCCGGTGCGTTTATTCACGTCAATTTCGCCAAGAAGATGGTGCTCATCGGTGGTACGCGCTACGCGGGCGAGATCAAAAAGTCGATCTTCACCGCCATGAACTTCCTGCTGCCCGCGCGCGGGGTGATGACCATGCACTGCTCGGCCAACTACGGCCAGGACCGCGACGACGTGGCGCTGTTCTTCGGCCTCAGCGGGACGGGCAAGACCACACTTTCCAACGACAGCACCCGCACCCTGATCGGCGATGACGAACACGGCTGGAGCGACAATGGGGTGTTTAACTTCGAGGGGGGCTGCTACGCCAAGGCGATCCGGCTGTCGCCGCAGGGTGAACCCGAGATTTTCCAGGCCACACGCCGCTTTGGCACCATCCTGGAGAACGTCAAGATCGACGCCAACCGCCGCCGCGTCGACCTCGACGACGCGACCTTCACCCAAAACACGCGCGCCTCCTATCCCATCACCCACATTCCCAACGCGGATTACGGCGGGATCGGCGGGCATCCCAAGCACATCGTGTTCCTGACGGCAGACGCTTTCGGCATTATGCCGCCCATCGCACGGCTGACGCCCGAACAGGCCCAGTACCATTTTCTGGCTGGCTACACTGCCAAAGTCGCCGGGACGGAAACCGGCGTCACCGAACCGCAGGCCACCTTCAGCACCTGCTTCGGCGCGCCGTTCATGCCCCGGCACCCAACTGTTTACGCCGAATTGCTGGCCGAGAAGGTCAAGCAGCACGACGTCAAGCTGTGGATGGTCAATACCGGCTGGACGGGCGGCCCGTATGGGGAAGGCAGCCGCATGAAGCTCACGTATACCCGCGCGATGGTGCGCGCCGCGCTGGAAGGCAAGCTGGACGGCGTGCCGACCGTCACCGACCCGGTCTTCGGTTTTGCCATTCCGCAGACCGTGCCCGATGTTCCGGCGGAGGTCTTACAGCCGCGCGGCACCTGGGCCAACCCCAGCGCCTATGACGCCAAAGCCCGCGACCTGGTAGCGCGCTTCCATAAGTACATGACCCAGTTCGAAGACAAGATGAGCGACGCGGTCAAGGCTGCCGCGCCGGTTGCGCCGTAAGCATTTTCCGACTCGGAACACGCCAAGTGAAACACACGGGGCACCCGCCAAGGTGCCCTGTATCCGTTATACTGGTTGTTCGAGGCCCATACCTGCAACCGTTAACCGTGTGACGCTCCCCACGAATAAATTCGGGGGCTTCTGTTGCACGCTTGCCCCAACGGGCTACGTTATGCAACACGGAC
>JAADYV010000550.1 GCA_010092855.1 Chloroflexota bacterium
GCAATGTGCCATTCCGGATCGTTCCAGAGATGGGGTTCTGTTCGGTCGCCTTTGTCCTCCCACCCCGCATCTGTCCAGTACGCACGCTCCTGGTAGCCACCTGCTGCCACGAACGCCGCGTACTGCGCGTAAGTCACCGGGTAGTGCGCGATCCAGTAGTCGTATTTCAGGTTAAACTCTGCACCGTCCCAGGCGTTGTATGCCGCCGAATCGCCGCCCATCTGGAACGGCCCGGCCTCAACCTGCCCCGACCACACCACATCCGGCACGCCGTTCTCATTCAAATCCAGACCAGGTCGAGGATCCCCCAACTGGCTCAGGGTGCGCCCGGCAGCGGCGCGCTCGACCGGTTCCAGGTGGCCGTTGGTTACCAGGTCGGCCAATCGCGCGCGGGCCAGTTCCAAGACCTGAACACCAATACGATGTTTCTCGACGGTTTGCCGGCCAATTAGCAGCAGCATCTCGCCCGTTAACCAGACGGCTTGCCAGTCTTCCTCTGTGGTTGGTTCAGGCGTCAGGATATATTGGGCGGCAGCAATCGGTTGGTTGCGGTCGGTTTTGTTGAAGACCATGTGGCCGGTCGCCAGGAGTACCACTTCGCGCCAGCTAGCACCCAACCCTGCTTTCTCGCCGATGATCTCCACAAAATCGACATGGTCTGCAATATGACACCCCGCCAGGAATTCCTGGAAAGTACGGTGTGGAAAAGCGTACATGTGGCGTTGCCGGTCCACTCCACCGCGTCCAACCAGCAGCCCGGCGCGTTCTTCGACATAGTCACAGAAACGCTGGGCTTTGGCGTAATCGCCCTCCAGGTGATCTTCCGCTGCAATGGCCATCACGTCCGATTTTGGAATGTCGGCAGCCTCGTCATGTCCCCCTTGATGCTCGTGCGCTTCATAGGCAATTTGCCACAGGATACGATACAGGTCGGATTCATCATCCAGTTCGAGTTCTTCGCGCAGGTGACGAGCGGCATCTGGTTTCCACTTCCACATGAGGATTTCCACACACTCCTGGTACAGCCTGGCTGTCTCACGGGGCAGCGCGCCGCGATGGTTGTGGACAATCGCCATTACGGTCAGCAGCATGGGGTTGGAGGCCATATCCTGTAATCGGCGATCCCGCACTGCCGAGGTCAAATCATTGATGCGCGCCTGGGCCTGGTCGCGAGCGATATTGCCCAATGCCGCTGATGCGGTATACCACGCTTCCACAAATTGAATGATTTTGTCCTCGTCAAACGGCGCAAGTGTCACGGCCTCCGTTTCGGGGATTTGCCATTCGGTGTTGGCATAACTCAGAATACGACAGGTGATCAACACCCGGCAGGGATACACGCGCATGGTGGCGGTGACGGCATTCCGGACAGTTTCGCGTTTGTCGCCGGGGACTTCGTCCAGACCATCCAGCATAAGCAAGGCCTGGCCGCTGTTCATCGCGTCTCGCACTGCCGTTATTGCTCCGGGACAGTCGCACCTGCCCAACATTCGTTCGATATGGCCCATCAGGCTTTGGGCGGTGCCGTGTGTGGCTGTTTCACCCATATCCTGGGCAAAGTCGCGCAGAATCACGCGCACCGGGAGCAGTGCATCGTGTTCCCAGCCCTGGTCCTGCAGGTGCTCCAACCATCCGTTGTCGGCTTCAGTCCAGTGACCGGCCAACCCCAGCGCCAGGAAGTTGACAAAGGTGGATTTTCCGCTGCCAGGATCACCCAACACGACCAGGTGCGAGTAGTGGCTGGCTGCTTCCATTGCCGAGAGCGAAGAAGGCTTTGTTTCGTCATCACGTTCTTTGGCGCGATCATGCATACGATCCACAATCGCCTCGTGCATATCCCAACGAATCAGCCCTTCCTCATCCCGCACGACCTGCGTGCGTGTATCCAACGGCGTGTACACATCGTTTACCGTGATATGCTTGCCCCCAAAGGACGGGTCTTTGGTGCTGGGGTCAATGGCCTTAAGCAGCCCACTTTGCATCGCCTCGTGATGCAGGTGGCGCAGGTAGGGCAGTACCTGGCTGGTATCCGACTTTTGGGCGTGAGGGGCCATTGCCGCCAGCACTTTGGCTTTCAGGTCGTCGGGGGTGGTAAACGTCCCGCGAATCCGTTCGGACACGCGGTCCTTGAATGCTTTGAGGTCGGTTGCTGCGTCCCCCTCGATCTGGTCCGGTGGCCAGGGATGTGAGGGGTCGATGAGGAAACAGAACCGGGGAATATCCTCCGCCCAGTCGTATTCCATTTCGGTAATGCTAGGTGTGCCAGGGCCATCTGGTCGCCAGCCGTAGCGGTGGGCGTAGATGCCGATGAACAACTCGGCTTCTTCGACCTTTTCACGACAGAGATCGACCGGATATTCGTCTTCGACCGGCCAGTGTTCCATGCCACTCGGAAACAAGCCAATATCTAGCAAGGCATCAACGACGGCTTGCCGGTGTTCGGGTAAATCGATACTGGTACTGCTGATGAACACATCGAGATGTTTCCCCATCTGGCTATCTCCCCTACACGCATATCCTGCTCTAGACACACAGGTGTCTACTGCATCATTTATACTGCGCAGCGAGAAACTGATCAACTGTGGGGGAGGATAACCAGAGAGAAGTTATTGTGGGATGTTCCGGTAAACGTCGCCAAGTGAAGCCAACTGCCCCAGCAGCGTCGCGTCTGCCCACGGCATCAGCGGCAGCGCAGCATACCAGGCGGTGGCGAAGGCAAAATCGCCGTCCGTCTTGTGCACAAAACACGCGATGTCGGCCCAGTCTGGAGGCGATGCGCCCCAGCCGCGCGCAAACTCGGTCACGACCAGGGGCAGGTCAGACGGCAGCAGCGGTCTGTACAACTCGTAGCGGTAGGTGGTCCACTGGGTTTGTGACGTTTTCTCGCACAGCGGGCCGTCCTCATTGACCGGGTAGAGGTTGGTGCCATAGGCACCCCCGACGGCGGCCAGCCGCGCATGTGCCTCGTAGAGGACCGGGTACCAGTTCAGTTCGTAGGCTCCCGCACCCGCCACGTGTGGCACCAATCCCCCTCCCATACCATAGGCGACGGCCAGGTCGAGTGTCTGGTCGAGATAACGCCGGTAGTAGTCCACGTCCGGCCACAGACACTCGTTGTTGAGCACCAGATAGTGATAACGCACGTATGCCGCCTGCGAGACGGCCTCAAACCAGCGCCGGGTGGCTTCGGCTTCGGCGGGCAGCAGGGTATTGGGGCAATCCCCGTACCAGGGCCGCCAGGCGACCAGCCAGCCGTCGTCGTAGAGGACATTGGCCGCGTCATTGTTGCCGTAGACGGTGGCGGCGGGTCGTCGTCCGGATGCCTGCAGCTGTCGCCCAAAGGCCAGCAGCTCATCGACGCTGGCACCAGGGCCGACCCACACGCCCCAGGCAGTGGGCAGCGGGTCGCGCTCATACGTCTTGGGCAGTTCCCAGCAGGCCGGGCTGTCGTCCAGGCGCGCCAGCTCGCGTCCCCCGTACCACAAAGCAATCCAGGCCGCTTCGCCC
>JAADYV010000551.1 GCA_010092855.1 Chloroflexota bacterium
GGCGGGTGGCGGTGGTGGAGCAGGCGCGACCACCTCAACGGTGAAGGTGACGCTGACGGGGTCGTTGACGCCATCACTGGCGGTGACGGTGACCGTAGTTTGGCCGACACCTTCCGGAGTCAGCGTGATTGTGTTCGGGGCGGAAATAGTCGCCCGTACCACACTGAGGTTGTCTGATTCTGGTTGGATCAATATGCTGTCGTCTTCGTCATCTTCCACCGAGATTCCTACTGTCTGGGGCGGGTCTCCCAGCGTGAGGGTCACATTGTCGATGGGAGCCAGACGCGGCGGGTTGTTGGGCGGCGGAGGACCCACCTGTACTGTAAACTGGGCTTCCACCGGCGGATTGAACCCGTCGTCGGCAGAAACGATAACGGTTGTTTCGCCTTCACCAGTTGCTTGCAGGCGGACCCTGTCGCTGACCAGTTCGGCAGTTACTATGCTGGTGTTGCTGGATTGTACGGTAAGGATCAAGCTCAGTACGTCCTCATCGTCTGGGACGAACCTTACCTCCGCCTGGCCATCGTAGTCGATCATCACTGGACCGGTGAGGTCGGGGAACTCGATCACGGGCGGTTCGTTTGTGGGGATCACTTCTACCTGGAATTGACCGCTGACCGGATCGTTGCTTTCATCGCTTACCGTTATCGTGATCGCGGCGGCAACAGGGCTATCCACGCTGCCTGCCGACAGCACGATTGTTACGTCGTCCGGCATTTGAGCAGTTACCACGTCAGGATTGCTTGAAGTTGCGGTGATGGTCAAGTCGTCTCCATCCGGGTCAGTGGCCAGGAATGATAACGACTGGTCCTCACCCTCTTCCAGTGTGATAGCTGAGGGTATGTCGACAATCTCAGGTGCTGTATTGATGGTCACTTCGACATTAAACGTTTCAATGACCGGGTCGTTGGTGCCATCGTTGGCTTCCAAGGTCACGGTTGTTGTCCCTTGACCGGCAGCCGTCAGCAAGATACGCTGCTGGTCGGGGTCCGTGTCGGGCAACACGTTAGCTTGTACCACATCCAGGTTATTCGAATACACAACATAGCTTAGCTCATCGCCATCTGGATCGGTCGCCGAAAACGATACTTCGAGGGTTGGCTGGTTGTCCAGCGTCACATCCGCGATGGGGTCGATGACTGGCGGCAAGTTCGGCGGCGGCACAACCGCGATTGGGAACGTAACGACGGTGGTATCCTGGCCATCGGGCACGGACAGCGTGATGATGGCATCGCCAACCTGACGCGCTTCTAGGTTGATCTTGTTTTGTTCACCTTTGGTTGCCACTACCACAGCAGGATTGTTCGACTCTACCGCCCAGCCGGACAGGTTGTCACCATCGGGATCGGTTGCGCTGAAGGTGACTTCAGTTGCGGTGTTTTCCTCCATCTCGATGGGGGCAATGGGCTGGACAACGGGCGGGCGATTGGCCTGTACCACCCGGACGTTGAACCTGGCTTCAGCATGCAATTCACCATCGCTGATGCGCACAATGACCTGCGTTGTAGCGACGACATCCTGTGCGACCAACTGAATAGTGTTCGGGCCACTCACCCAGGCTCGGACGATGTTCTCGTCCTCAGACGCTACGTTTACGGTCAGAATTGTGCCTTCAGGGTCACGGGCGACATATGAAACGGTGTCACTCTCGCCAGTTTCGAGCTCCACATTGTCGATGGGTTGGATTTCGGGCGGTTGATTGGCCTGCACGACCCGGACGATGAAGCTGGTGGTATCGGTTGCGCCTTGTGGGTCGCGGATCGTCACGGTCACCGTGGCCGTACCCACCTGTCTTGCGCGGAGGATAATTTGTGCATTTGGCGAATCGGCCTCAGCCTCGACGACGGCAGTATTGCTCGACGTGGCGTCCCCGTCCGGGCGATCCCCATCGGGATCGTAAGCCGTGACTCGGACCGGCACCTCATTGCCCTCGGTAATGGTCTGGTCTGGGATGTCCACGATCACTGGCGCACGGTTGGGTTGAATGACCGTCACCACAAACTCTTCGACGGCTGAACCACCGCGTCCATCGTTGATCAGGACGCGCACTGTCGTCTGCCCAGCGTTGCGTGGTGTCAGGCGCAGCGTGCCTTGTGTGGTGCCCATCGTCGTTACAAAAGCATCCACCACGCCGGCATCATCCGGCACGGACAGCGCTTGAAGATCATCGTTGTCGAGATCGCTATAGGTAAAAACGATGTCCACCGGGGCGTCGCCGACATTCAACGATTGTGCCGGGATGTTGCCAATCGACGGCGGGCGGTTTTCCCGGCCAACCGTAACACTGAACGACTTGCTGGCAAACCCGTTACGCCCATCGCGCACGCTCAGCGTGACGGTGGCGACCCCTTCTGAGCGGGGTGTCAGGATGATGCTGGTGCCAGATACATATGCGGTCACAACGCCCAGGTTGTTGGAAGACGCGACTGCCGTCAGGGTATCGAGGTCTGGGTCGCGGGCAGAGAAGGGAACGGCCAGGAACTGGCTGGGATCGATCGGTTCGCGTACTTCTAACCATTGGGCAGGAATCGGATCGATTTCGGGGTTGCGGTTTTGGGAACCGATGCTGACGGTGAACAGGGTGCTAGTGGAACCGCCCTGCCCGTCCTCAACGGTCACCCGCACCGTTGCCGTGCCGGATGCAATCCCACGCAGAAGGACCTGGTTCTGGAATTGGTCTGGTACCGACACAGAGAGGATCGCCTGACCGGGCACAAAGGCGGCAGGGCTGTAACTCACCAGTTCGGCACGGACCTGCAACCGGTCACCGTCGGGATCAACCGCGTTGACGGTTACCCAGGAAAACTGGTTCACCAGAAGGTCCACCGGTGCAATACTGTTCACGAGAGGCGCACGATTGGTGCCCTCGACGGTGACCGTGAAGACGGTCGTTTCAATAGCATCCCGCTCATCCCGAACGGTAACAATAATGCGGGCCTCACCAGCCGAATGCCCGGTGATATTGATCAGTTGTTGGGCCGAGCCAGGCGCAACTTCGGCAGTCGCTACCGACGAGTTGCTGGAGGCGACAAACAATTGGATGTTGTCCCCGTCAGCATCACGTGCAGACACCGTCACCGGCAAGGTTTGGCCTTCGTTGACTAGCTGATTGGGGATGGTGTCAATGGTGGGTTTTTGGTTCGGTTCGGTAGGCACATCTGGGACAACGGGCGCGACGCCAGTGGCGTTGGTGATTTCAACTTGTAGCCCGGCAGCATCAGGATAGAAGATTTCGCTTCCGTCCTGCAACCAGACGTGCAGCCGCAGGTCATAGATGCCATCGGCGACTGTTTTGGTGTCCCAAAAGCCCAATATCCGGTTCAAAACGAAATCCGTCTGGGGGGGATTGGTCAATGGATACCAGGCGGGGTTGTTCGCCGGGGACCATTCCAGCGCATATTGCAGGAAAGAGGGATGACTCGCACTGCCAGTGATCGACACAATATTGGCGATGCGGTTGCCTTCTCCTGGGAACGTGATCCGGATATCGTAGGGTCGTAAGGTTTGAAGCGGGGCCAGGGTTGCCTGGGGTGCCGCTGTTGGGGCCCCAGACCAGTCGCCAGGTGTTGCACTTGGATACTGCACGACGACATTGGAATAGGGGGTCCAGGTGGGAATCAATGTGGGCGGCTGTGTTAGCGTCGTCTCCCCAATGGCCACGGCAGTTGATGGCGTGTCCGTTGGTATCAGGGTGGGGGTAGTCTCCGAGTCGGTTGTGTCATCGTCATCATCACCACCGGACAAGCTGCACGCCAGCGCTCCCAGTAGTAACATAATGAGAACCAGGCCCACAAAGGCCAGACCGGAACGTCTGTTGGGTTTCATGATCACCTTCCATCAGGGGATTTTGCATCAACGAGATAAAGCTTCTTTTTTTCTTAAAACCCTTGTTATTGCCATTGTATAACCGTTCCCCCGCTGATACAACGCGCGATCCTTACGCCAAACACACGATAGCCCCACCCTCACCCGACACAAAAAACACAAAAGCGGCGTTAGGAACGCCGCCAGTGACCTTTAAATATCGATTTTGCCAGGCAAGGTTTGGTTGTGTTGGCATTTGTTGTCACAAGTTCGCCAATCTCAGGCGAAAATGTCAACACTACCTGGCAAGGGATGGTGAGTGGGCTCAGGGTTTGCTGCCGGTTCCCGCTGTCGCAGTAGAAGACGGATCAGATGATGACGGCTTGTTGATTTTGTCGGCAACACCGGCACATTCGCGGCTGAGGTGCCAGGCTAGCTTGTCGGGACTCGGCAGTGATTTGCCACAGTGGGGACACACGGTCGAAGGATTTGACATAACGAATTTCTCTCAGTGATACAGTCTCAGAAGCGCAGATTGGAGGAGAGTGTAGATCGTAAGCAGAAAACTTGCAAGAAGAACATGATGTGGATTCAACAAAAGAGCGAGCAAACTGTGGAAGAAAGTCTGCTCGCTCGTGCATCACCAGAAGACTACCGGTTATTGGCTAATCCTAACAGCCCCATTGGCATTTTCGGCTGACGCGATTTTTCTTCGTCTTTGCCGAACTTGATCACCTCGCCTGAGTCGGTAATGGCTTCGACTGCCAGCCCCAGGCTCTGCAATTCTTTGACCAACACTCGGAAGCTCGCGGGCACACCGGGCTCTTCGATAGGTTCACCCTTGACGATGGCTTCGTAGGTCTTGACGCGCCCCTGCACATCGTCGGATTTTACGGTGAGCATTTCCTGCAAGGTGTGGGCTGCCCCATAGGCTTCCAGCGCCCACACTTCCATCTCGCCAAAGCGCTGGCCACCAAACTGGGCTTTACCACCCAGCGGCTGCTGGGTCACGAGGCTGTAGGGACCCGTTGACCGGGCGTGGACCTTATCTTCGACCAGGTGCGCCAGCTTAAGCATGTGGATGATGCCCACTGTCACCGACTGGTCAAACGCTTCGCCTGTTTTCCCATCATACAAACGCTGCTTGCCGTAGATCGGGATCGACTCGTCGAATTTGATCGAAACGCGGCGCGCGAATTCGCGCAGTTGGTCTTCGTCCAGACCCTCTGGCGGTGATTCGCCTGTGATCTCCTCGATCCACAACGTCAGGGTAACATAGCGCGCGTTGCGATCCCGGCGGATGCGTTCTTTGAGCGGAATGCCAGTATGGGCGAACAACAACACATCATCTGGATCAAAACCCTGCTCGCGCAGCCATTCGCGCAGCACACAGCGCCGGGCATACACATGTTCGAGCGCTAACCGCTCTAGCGGGTAACCACCGACCTGGCTCAGCCAGTGATCGATATACAGACGGCGCACCTCGTCGTCGTCGTCCAGGTATTCGGTGTCGTATTCTTCTTCCTTGAGCCAGGCCCAGGCGCGCTCCGTGATTTCCTTCCACGATTTATCGATCATCCATGCCCGGCCCAGTTCGGCTTCGATTTCGTCCTCTTCTGAACCGTCGAACACGGGCGTAATCGCGCGGAAGCCCAACCGGTCTGCCGCCCAGCCCAGGTGAGTTTCGAGAACCTGGCCGATGTTCATACGACCGGGCACCCCCAGCGGGTTGAGGATGATCTCAATCGGGGTGCCGTCTTCCAGGAAAGGCATATCTTCGATGGCGACCACTTTGGAGATGACGCCCTTGTTGCCGTGGCGCCCGGCCATCTTGTCGCCCTGAGTCAGCTTGCGCTTCTGCGCCACACTGACGCGCACCATCTGGTCTACACCAGCGGGCAGATCGCGGTGTTCTTCGCGGGTGAAGATTTTGACATCGACGACTTTGCCCTTTTCACCATGTGGCAGGCGCAGCGATGAGTCTTTTACTTCGCGCGCTTTTTCACCGAAAATGGCGCGCAGCAGTTTTTCTTCCGGGCTGAGTTCCTTTTCACCCTTCGGCGTGATCTTGCCGACCAGGATGTCGTTGGGGCCGACTTCCGCGCCGATGCGAATGATGCCGTGCTCGTCCAGGTCTTTGAGCGCGTCCTCACCGACGTTGGGAATGTCATACGTGATCTCTTCTGGCCCAAGCTTGGTATCGCGCGCTTCGACTTCATGCTTCTCAATGTGGATTGACGTAAATTTGTCGTCGCGCACCAGCTGTTCGCTGATAAGCAGCGCGTCTTCGTAGTTCCCGCCTTCCCACGATAGGAAAGCGCATAACACGTCATGGCCCAGCGCCAGTGCACCATAGACGGTCGATGAACTGTCGGCGATCACCTCGCCTGCGTTGACAAACTGTCCCTTCTTGACGACCGGACGCTGATCGATGCAGGTCGACTGGTTGGAACGGTCATATTTCCGCAGACGGTAGGCGCGCGTTGTGTCCTCAGATTTGAGCACTACCAGGTCGCCCTGGACTGACATGACCTCACCGGACATATCCGATACCAACACCTGGCCCGAGTCATACGCCGCTTGTAACTCAACCCCGGTGCTGACAATCGGCACATCCGGGTTAAGCAGTGGCACAGCCTGACGCTGCATGTTGGATCCCATTAAGGCGCGGTTGGCGTCGTCATGTTCCAGAAACGGAATAAGCGCCGCCGAAATGCCCACGATCTGACGAGGAGCAATATCCATGTAGTCGATACGATTGGGCGGGGACACCAGAAAACGCTGGTGATGGCGTGCCGAAATGCGGTCATTCTCAAACTGGTTGGCTTCGTCGAGCGGAGCATTGGCCTGCGCAATGGTATAGCGGTCTTCCTCGTCTGCCGACAGGAACACGATTTCGTCGCTGACGAATGGCACCGTTGGCACACGGTCAATGGCCATTGTGGTCAACTGTTGCAGGACTTGCTCGTTAATTGTTGTCCCACTCGGTATGAGCGTACCGTTGCTCTCGTCTTCCACGTCTTCCCGCAGCACACGCCCCAGCAGACGGTTGTCGCTCAGGGGGAATTCCCGGTAAACGCGGCGATAGGGCGTTTCGATGAAACCATATTCGTTTACCCGGCCATAACTCGCCAGGCGGCCAATCAGGCCGATGTTGGGGCCTTCGGGCGTTTCGATGGGGCAGATACGCCCATAGTGACTGTGATGGACATCGCGCACGTCAAAGCCTGCGCGCTCGCGCCGCAAACCGCCTGGACCCAACGCCGACAACGTGCGCTTGTGGGTCAGTTCCGCCAGCGGATTGGTCTGGTCCATGAATTGGGACAACTGACTGGACCCAAAGAACTCGCGGACCGCCGCCACCACCGGGCGAATGTTGATCAGCGTCATGGGCGAGAGATTGTCCGATTCGCGGATCGACATACGCTCGCGGACGACGCGCTCCATACGGCGCAGCCCAATACGCAGCGAATTCTGGATGAGTTCGCCTACTGTCTTGACACGGCGGTTTCCCAGGTGGTCGATGTCGTCGGGGTGTTCCAGGCCGTTGTTGATCAAGATCATGTGCTCGATCAACCGGACCAGGTCGAACTTGGTGATGGTACGGTGGGTGCGCGGTACAATGTCGTCGATGCGCAGCCGTTGGTTGAGCTTGTAGCGGCCCACCCGCTCCAGGTCATAACGACGCTGGTCGAACAACTGGCTTTCCAGGTATTCGCGCGCGTTGTCCAGCGTGGGCGGATCGCCGGGACGCATCCGCTTATAGAATTCCAGCAAGGCGGCTTCGGCGATGGTCTGGCCTTCGCGGATCTCCCACTGGGGTTCCATGCGGATGGTGCCCTCGATGTAGGGATGGTCGGAATTGTTGTCAACCGCTTCGTAGATGGCCAGCAATTCTTCGTCGGTGCCATCCTGGATCGGGGATTGTGAGTCGAAGCCGTCCCGAACAGCGGCTAACGCGCGCAGCAAAATGGTGACCGGGATGGTGCGCTTGCGATTAAACTTGATGGCCAGGTAGTCGCTCTTGCGCGTTTCAAACTCCATCCACGCGCCGCGATCTGGGATCAGTTTGGCAGTAGACAGCCGCCGCCCGGTGGTGCGGTCTTCTTCCGCATCGAAGTAGACGCCTGGCGACCGGATCAACTGGCTAACCACCACGCGCTCAGTACCGTTGATGATGAAGGTGCCTTTTTCAGTCATCAAGGGGAAGTCGCCCATGAAGATGTCCGAAATCACAACTTCATCGCCAGCCGCACGGTTCACCAGCGCCACCTTGACATACAGCGGCCCGGCAAACGTGATGTCGCGCTCGAGACAGATTTCTTCCGAATATTTCGGTTCTTCGAACCAATACGTCAGCCCGAACTCAGCCGCTTCAGGGCTTTTGCCGGGAAAATAGAGTCGCAGATTGCCATTGAAGCTTTCAATGGGGCTGATCTCGTCGAAGAGTTCACTCAACCCTTCTTCATAAAAACGTCGAAACGAATCCAACTGGATTTCGATCAACGAAGGCAAATCCTGCACGTGATAGGTACGTGCGTAATTCTTTTCGTCTAGCCGCCGCTGCATGCAATACTCCTCGAGGCACTACTTGACGCACATAACCCAACGAAAACAGGTATGGGGATTGTATGGAGACATGGCTCCCTATTGAGGTTTGTCCGGACATTTCTAACAATGGGATACCAGAACTATCAGTCTATCACGATGTTGTAGGGTCTGTCAATACCAATTTCCCGGCGGATTTTTTCTCGAGGTTGGGCAAGTGGCTGGCTCTTACCTGAGGTCGTCACAAGTTGAGGGGTGGCAGCTTGCGCGATATAGTGTAAACTCCGGTGGTAGACAGCGTCAGGTTGCAGCATACAAGGTTTCAGATGAACGACATTTTGATCGGGACGACAATTGGTGGCTACCACATCCTGGAAGAAATCGGGCGTGGCGGGATGGCAACAGTCTATCGCGCGCACCAGATTTCGATGAATCGGGATGTCGCCATCAAAGCGCTGCCGCCGCAATTTGTAACCGAAGATGTCTCGCTGGAACGTTTCAAACAAGAGGCCAGCATTGTCGCCCGGCTGGAGCACCGCGCTATCGTCCCGGTGCACGATTACGGTGAATACCAGGGTCTCCCCTACATCGTGATGCGCTACATGGACGGCGGTTCGGTGGATGACCTGCTGGCGAGTGGTCCGGTTGAACCTGATCGCACCCTGGCGATCCTGGAGCAAATCGCGCCGGCGTTGGATTACGCCCACCGCGCGGGGGTGCTTCACCGCGACTTGAAGCCCAGCAATATACTGCTGGATACCAACGGGGATGCTTATGTCACCGATTTCGGGATCGCGCGCATTCTGGGCAGCAATTCCAAGCCATTGACCACCAGCGGCGTGGTAGGTACCCCGTCCTATATGTCGCCGGAACAGGCACAGGGGCATGAACTCGACGGGCGCAGCGATATCTACGCGCTGGGCGTGGTGTTGTTTGAGATGCTCACCGGCGTGCGTCCCTACGAGGGGGAAACGCCGTACAGTGTGGCCGTCAAACATGTGACCGCCGCTATTCCCTCGGCCTGCAAGCTAAACCTGGAGCTGCCCCCCAGCATCGACCCGGTGTTGATCAAGGCGCTGGCCAAAAAGCGCCATACTCGTTACGCCACCGCCAAAGCGCTGGCCGAAGCGCTCAAGACGGCGTTGGAACAACCCGACAAGGTGATGGATACCGAACCATCGCTGCACGAGGCGCTTAAGCTCAGCGCCGCCCAACACCAGATGAACGTCCCGGCTATTGCGCCACCTCAGCCTTCCACCGCCGATGACCCCAACCGCCTGTCGCCCAACATCCAGGTGATGCGACCCTACGTGCCCACCAGTACGCCGCCCTATCCGGCAACTCCGCGACCAGTTTCACATACTGGGTCGCAGTCTGCGCCGCATCATACCGCACGCCTGCCGTACACAGCCCGGCGCAACTGGATGACCGGGATGATGATCGCACTCTTGATCAGCGGGTTGGTGTTGGCCCTGGTGATCCTGAGTGCATACTATCTGCTCGATACGGACAATGACCAGCCGAACCCCATCACACCGTCCCTGGAAAGCTACCACTATACTGCTGTCTTCAAGCTGACCAGCACGCGCGAAGCCCGTCCCACCGCGCCCCCGACGAACACTCCCAGGGGATCAACTGCGCCAGATGATCCTGCCAACGGGGAAACTGGGGACGAAAGCAGCAGTGAAGGGGCCAGTGGGATAGACAGCGTTCCCAGCGCAGTGCCCCCCGTTATGACGCCGCCTGCCCTTTCAACGGATGCTTCTGTTCCCCCACAAGGCACCCGCGATACCGGCGCATCTGGTACCTCGCCCTTCTAACCTGGCCAAC
>JAADYV010000552.1 GCA_010092855.1 Chloroflexota bacterium
AATCAGCCCCGGTTTTTTCACCCGCCAGTGTCCAACCGTTTCCTGAACATTACACCTCACCTGGAAACAGGTAAAACCAGACATTACCCGGACCCACCAGCAGCCCATTGTCGGGGCTGCCATCCGGTTGGCTGGTTTCGACCAGGAGCCGCAGCTCGATGCCGGCGTCCAGGAGCTGTTTGACCCGGTCGGCCATGTCCGGCGCAAAATAGGTCAGGGCTGGGGGGACACTGTCGGTGTCGGGCATATCAGCCAACAGGGTGACGTGTTGGTGAATGCCAATGACGATCAGCCCATCGCTGAAGATGCCCCAGGGATAGGGTGTGGTCGAGGTGTGCAGCGCTTGAAAGCCACACCCCTGCCAGAATGCCGCCGCCCGTTCGAAGCTGTCAACGGTCAGCGAATACTCCCCCATCTTCCCCAGCCACGACCGGGATTCGCGCCCCAGGGGCTCGCCAGGCGGCATCGGCACCGCACGGGCGTCCGCTACCAGCAAAATGCGCGTCTGGTCGTGATCGACGACGATGTTGGCGGTATGCGCGATGCCTGCCGCCGCAATCGCGTCCAGGTCACTGCCATAGTATGCCAGATGCACATCCGGGCTTTCCAGGGTATCCAGCCTGAGGTTGACTGCGCCATCGGTCAGGACATCGTCTGACACCGGCACAAACCCCAGGCTTTGGTAGAATGCGGCTGCGGCTTTCTGGTCGTCAACGCGGGCCCGGACTTCGACGTAGGTTCCCAGCTTCATGTGGTTTTGTCCTCCCATGTCAGATTGGTCACGCCGGAATGGAACGTTTGTTCGAGCACAACGCGATCTTAAACCCAAACACTTCGCACTGCCAAATCGCAACCAGTTTTGAACCACCTGCCGGGTTGTGGGGTATAGATAGCAGAGTGTGGTTTATCGTTTGAAGCCAGGCAGACCACTGTTCGCGACGGCGAACCTATCTGAGCGGTAGTTTGGTCAATTGTCAACACAACCAAACTTTAACTTGCAAAAATGCCGTGAATGATATATATAATTAAATTGGTAGCCTGTGTTTGGTGCGCCAGAGTAAATATAGCTTTACAAAAAACGCCACCAGTAGACAAAGACTATGCCAAACACACATGCACATTATCAACCGGCAGGAATTGTGGATACTTATTATTCAAACACCGCATATTTTTCGCAGGGATATCCGTGTGCCGCCTGACCAGCGGGGACGGGTCTTCGCCTGCGATTTTGTTTTTGTGGTGATGGTGGTAACCCAACTGCGGTTGTGCCAATCGACCTGCCGTTGATAACCATTCAAAGTAGTATGTTTTTTTCTAGAGGTTTTGGATTTCTAAAATATTTTGCGTCCAAAGGAGAAAGGAGATACGCCACTTACCCCCAATGGATTGCCCCCTGCTTGCCGAGGCAACGTGGTCGGCTCATGATGTAACACAATCGAATCGTAAACCCAACAAAATATCCGAAAATAGCTCAAGGGAGGAGCTAGGAATGTTGAAGAAATCAATGGTGATGGCCATTGCTTTGGTAATGGTTTTGACGCTTGTTCCCACCGGTTTCGCCTTCGCTTCTGAGACCGATGTGACTCTGACCAGCGTAATGCTCCAGGGTGAACCGATCACCCGCTACCGCACTGACAGCTCGCAGATCAGCACCCTCGATCCGCAGCGTGCCTCGGACTCGGTTTCGATTAACGCCATCGAAAACCTGTTCCTGGGCCTGACGGACGCCGACCCGCTGAACCCCGGCAACATCGTGCCTGAACTGGCCACGGAATGGGCGTTCAACGAAGATGGTACCCAGTGGACCTTCACCATCCGCGACGACGTCCCGTGGATTCGCTGGGACCCCGCCGCCGATGACGCCGAAGTCATCCGCATGGTGACCGCTTACGATGTCGAATACGGTATGAAGCGCTCCTGCGACCCGCGCCTGGGTGCCTACTACACCAGCGTGGCCGACAAGATCATCCTTGGCTGCAACGAAGTTTCCACCAAGGAACTCGAAGACGTGACCGAAGCCGACTACGACCTGGTTCAGGTTGAAGCGGTGGACGACACCACCCTGGTTGTTAACCTGCAGTTCTCGGCTGGGTACTTCTTCAGCCAGACCCCGATGTGGATGTACCGCCCCGTGCCCCAGGAAGTCATCGAAGAATACGGTGACGACTGGACCGAGGTCGGCAACATCGTGACCAATGGTGCTTTCGCGTTGGACGAGTGGGTGCGTGGTGTGCGTCGTGTGTTTGTGCGCAACCCCTACCTGCCCGAAGATATGTTCGGCCCCGGTAACCTGGAACGCGTAGTGTACACTATCGTGGAAGACCAGGGTACCACGTTCGCCCTGTACCAGGACAACCAGATTGACTCCTCCGGCGTGCCCGCGGCAGAACTGCAGGCTGTGCTGGAATCTGAAGAATACGCCAACCAGCTGTTCCAGACCTCGGACCTGGCTGTGTTCTACTTCGGCTTCGCCCACGACAAGGCCCCCTTCGACAACGTCAACGCTCGCCGCGCGTTCTCCGCTTCGGTCGACCGCCAGGCGTTCGTGACGGAAGTGCGCTCCAACCGTGGCGTCCCGATGATCCACCTGACACCTCCTGGTATGTTCGGTGCGCCGCCCATCAACGAAGTTGGTGTGGGCTACGACCCGGACTTCGCCCGTGAACAGATGGAACTGGCCGGTTACCCCGACTGCGAAGGTTTCCCGAACCTGGAAATCATCGCCTACCAGGGTGCCGGTAACTGGGCTGAATTCCTGGCCGCCAGCGCTGAGCGCGAACTCGGCTGCGACCCCAACATCCTGCAGGTTGAACAGCAGGAATTCTCCGTGCTGCTCGAGTCCATCGACCCCCGGAACCCACCGGAAGATCGTCCCAACGTGTGGACGCTTGGTTGGGGCCCCGACTACCCGGATGCCAACAACTGGGTTGGTGACGTGCTCTCCTGCGAAGGTGAAAACACCTTCAAGCGCCCGTGCTCCGAGGTGGACGACCTGATCACCCAGGCTGCCCAGGAGAACGATCCGGAAGCTCGTATCGAGCTGTACTACCGCATCGAAGACCTGTTCTTCGGTCCGGAAGGCGATCACCCGATCATCACCCTGTTCATGCGCCTCGACTACTTGCTGACCAAGCCGTGGTTGACCGGTCCGTTCGAAACTGACGGCCTGTTCGGTGGCGCGCACTTCGACTGGTACTCGATTGACCAGGAAGCCCAGAGCGCAGCTCGCGGCTAATCTAGCGGTCGATCCAACTTAGTTTTGCCGCCGGTGGCATCCTCTGGGTGCCGCCGGTTTTTTATCTTGAGAGTGGAGTGGGGGCGGTGAGAAGCGCGCTGCCCCTGCGCGAGGGCGGGTGAGGGGCAGCAAGGTCGAGTTTTAGTAGAGTTCCCAGGTGATGTCGAACACGGTATGTGGGCCACCCAGGTCGTGGCGAGTGATGGTGGGGTCGTAGGCGACGGTAAACGACGTGCCTGGCTCCAGGAAGCGTCGCAGGATGCCGTGAATGTTTCCGTACCACAGGTCGTCGGGTTCAAACGAGCGCACGGTCATCCGGACATGGTTCTCGGCCACCACGTCGACGCTGATGCTGCCGATGTCGGTGCCCCGGTAGTTGAGTTGATAGGCTTCTTCGATGTTGCGCAGAATCTCCGCCATCGGCATATCGTCAAATTCGGGCGGCATCAGGGCCAGTTCGAGCTGCCGGATGCCAATGCTCACGAAGTCCATCATGGATGATGGTTGGTGGGCGATGGCGTTGAGCGCGTCCACCCAGGCTTGCGCCGGATACCAGGTATCGGCGTCAATGCCAGCCAGCCCGTGATCTTCCAGGATGTCGTGGAAGCGTTCGCTGTTGATGGCGCGTTGGAAGTCGAGAATAACCTGGCCGAGAATCTCGGTATCGGGGTGGAACAATTCGTATTTGGGCATGGTCAGTTAACCTCCGGCTTGGTTACAAGGTATATCCCGCTTCAGAAAGCAGATTGAACGTTATTACACTCATTAAACCATGAAAACAAGATCAATCCAAATCGATGGAACTTTGTCTTTTGTTAATGATTTGTGATGATTGCCAGTGCACTCCAATCGCCTCTCCCTCCAAAACGGCTGCTCTGGTGACCACCTTCCCCATGCCGCCGCGTATAAGGACATCAAGAAGCGGACACGAGAGGAGGCTGCTATTTCCCCACAGCGTTGATCATGCTTGCCGGGGCAAACCCCGACCGGCCACACCCCAAGCAATTGAATAACGCCAAAAACGCTCTTCAGGAGGAGCAAGAAGATATGTCCAAAAACGCCATTCGCTTGATGGTGGCGCTGGTAATGGTGTGCGGCTTGTTGCCGACCGCCAGTATTGCGGGCGCTAGCAGCGCCTTTGCCGCCGAAACCGACGTGACCCTGACCAGCATCATGCTGCAGGGGCAAGAACCCACCACCCTCTATCTGGCCGATAACTCGCAGTTAAGCACCATCGATCCCCAACGTGCCACTGATGTAGTTTCCATCAATGCCATCGAAAACCTGTTCCTGGGCCTGACGGACGCCGACCCGAACCGCCCCGGCAGCATCGTGCCCGAACTGGCCACTGACTGGTCGTTCAACGACGACGGCACGCAGTGGACCTTCACCATTCGCACCGACGTGCCCTGGGTACGCTGGGACCCGGAGGCGAATGAGGCTGAAGTTGTGCGCATGGTGACGGCCTACGATGTCGCGTATGGCATCAAGCGCGCCTGTGATCCGCGCCTCGGTTCGCTGTATACCAGCGTGGCCGACAAGGTTATCCTCGGCTGCAACGAAGTGTCCACCAAAGAGCTGGAAGACGTGACCGCTGCCGACTATGACCTGGTGCAGGTCGAAGCGGTGGACGATGCCACCTTGGTGGTCAACCTGCAGTTTTCGGCGGGGTTCTTCTTCAGCCAGACTCCGATGTGGATGTACCGTCCCGTGCCGCAGGAAATAATCGAAGAACATGGCGACGACTGGACCGATCCTGGCAACGCCGTCACCAATGGCCCGTTTGTGCTGGACGAGTGGGTGCGCGGTGTGCGCCGCGTCTATGTGCGCAATCCGTATATCCCGGAAGACATGCTTGGCCCCGGCAACCTGGACCGCGTGATCTATACCGTCGTGGAAGACGCCGGTACGCGCTTTGCGCTTTACCAGGACAACCAGCTCGCCTCCAGCGGTATCCCGGCGGCAGAAATCCAGGCCGTGTTGAGTGATCCCGACTATGATGAACAGATTCTCCAGACGTCCAGCCTGGGTGTATACTATTTCGGTTTTGCGCACGACAAAGAACCTTTCGACAACGTGCATGTTCGGCGGGCATTCTCCGCCGCGCTGGACCGCAACGACTTTGTACAGGCGGTCGAGCAGAACCAGGGTGTGCCCATGATCCACCTGACACCGCCCGGTATGTTCGGTGCGCCGCCCATCAACGAGGTGGGCGTGGGTTACGACCCGGCATTCGCGCGCGAGCAGATGGAGCTGGCCGGGTATCCCGACTGTGAAGGCTTCCCGACGGTCGAAATCCTGGCCTACCAGGGCTCTGGTGACTGGGCCGAATACCTGGCCGCCAGCGTCGAGCGCGAACTCGGCTGTGACCCCAACATCTTGCAGGTCGAACAGCAGGAATTCTCCGTGCTGCTCGAAACCGTCGATCCCCGCAATCCCCCGGAAGACCGTCCCAACGTGTGGACGCTGGGTTGGTCCCCGGACTACCCGGATGCCAACAACTGGGTGGGCGATGTGCTGGCGTGCGAAGGCGAAAACGAATTCAAGCGTCCGTGCACCGAGGTGGATGACCTGATCACGCAAGCCGCCCGCGAGCCTGATCCCGAAGCGCGCATCGAGCTGTACTACCGCATCGAAAACCTGTTCTTCGGGCCAGAGGGCGACTACCCGATCATCCCGATCTTCCTCGACCTGACCTATGAGCTGCACAAGCCCTGGTACAGCGCGCCGTTCGAGACGGATGGCTTGTTTGGTGGCGTCCACTTCGATTGGCGCAGTATTGATGCCGAGGCGCAGGCCGCAGCACGCGGCGACTAGCAGTCGTGGCGACTGGGAACGTAACGTAAATAGATTGGTTCCTATCCCCGCACGCGGCTAAACATCACCCGCAAGTCAGGTGATGGATGGTTTGTGGGCCAGGAAGCGTGTGGCGCATCGCCACCTGTGGCTCAAGCCGCTTCGCTACTGAAAGCCGACAGGCTACGGCGGACGCAAGTCCACTACAGTGACTCTCATCTTGTGCTGAGTAATTCCCTTACTCGCGGTCACGAGCTTGGTCAAGAATGTAGACACAGGAGTCGCTTCAGCAGACTTGATGGCTACGTAGCTGCGCGGCTTTGAGCCCGCAGCGCATGGGGCGCAATGCGTTCCCATCAGAGAGGATAAGGCGACTAGCAGTCGTGGCGACTAACGTCGTGGGAAAGACCGACTGATATACGCTGCCTGGGGCTATGGTACGCCCTGGCTCCGGGCAGTCGAGAGCCAACCCAGTGGGAATTACGCCGGTTCCCACCGGCAGCACCGGCGGTGATCACGTGTCACTGCCGGTGTGTTTTGAACGGGCAGGGAGGGTCTTGTGTATCATTGGTGTTAGGCAGCCATACGAAGACGAGATGAGGAAAAACACGATGAAACGGCGAATTGGGTTGGTGATGCTGGCGCTGATCCTGGTCGGGGGCGGCGTGCCGGGGTTGT
>JAADYV010000553.1 GCA_010092855.1 Chloroflexota bacterium
CGCACGGCAACATGCTGTGTCTCATCTTTCGCAATCACGGTCCGCAGGCGGGCACTTCGCTGCGCCATCCCCACTCGCAGTTAGTGGTCACCGGTGTCGTGCCGCGTTATGTCCGCTGGCGCGAAGAACAGGCTCAGCGATATTACGATGAGTGGGGTCGCAGCGTCTTCCACGATGTCCTGGCGTTTGAACTGCATGATCGGCGGCGCGTTGTGTTGGAAAACGAGTCGTTTGTGGCCTTTGTGCCATTTGCGGCAGAAGTACCATACGAAGTGTGGATCATGCCCCGCCGCCCGCAAGCCGACTTTGGCAGCATCACGGACGCCGAAAAACATGATCTGGCGATTGCACTGCGCGAGGTTTTGGACCGGCTGCGCAACCGACTCGGCGACCCCGATTACAATTACATCATCAACAGCGCCGCCCGCTACCAGGCCGGGGAACCTCATCTGCGCTGGTATCTGCAAATCCGGCCCCGCCTGACGACGCGCGCCGGTTTCGAGATCGGCTCTGGCATCAGCGTCAACCCCTCGCTCCCGGAAGAAAACGCGGCTGTGCTCACAGGCGAGGTCTGAACGACTCCTGTTGGCGGAATTAGTCAACCTCAATTACTGCCCAACTCAGAGTGGAACTGGAGCCACCGCACAATATCGCGGCGGCGCAGTAGCCCTGCCAACTCCTGGCCGTGCACGACCGGCAACTGCCGGACGTCGCGGCGCACCAGCTTCTGCCACGCATCTGTCGCATCCTCATCCGTTGTGGTGGTCACCAACTCATTGAACGGTGTCATGATCTGGCGCACCAGCGTGTCACTCCACTGCTCCCGTGGCACTGCGCGCACATCATCCAGCGTCGCCAACCCTACGAGTTGCCTGCCTTCCATCACCGGGAAGGCATAATCGTCACGCTTCATGACGTGGTCGTGGACCATCTCGCTAACCGAAATGGCGGCGGCCACGGTGGGCGGGTTCGAGCGCATCATGCGCGCAACAGGCACATCTTCCAGGATATCCTGGACAACGATCTGCTGGTAGCTTTGGACGGCGGCGGAGTTCAGGAACCAGCCAATAAATGCCAGCCACAACCCTCCGACCAGTCCAGTGCCGAAGAACGGGATTTTTGCGCCAAACGCCATCGAAATACCCAAAAAGATAAACAGAAACGCAATGCCCTGGCCAGTCCAGGACGCCCAGCGTGTGGCCTGCCGCAGGTTGCCGGTTGCAGCCCAGATGGTTGACCGCAGCAACCGACCACCGTCCAGTGGAAAGCCCGGAATCAGGTTGAAGGCTCCCAGCAGCATGTTGATCGACCCCAACCACAACAGCAGCATCGTCAACGGTCCCAAGCTCTCAAACGCTGCTTCGGGGTCCGACACCGTGTCTCGCAATGGTTCGGCGATCACGCTCCCGGCCAACAGCAAAACGATACCGATGGCAAAACTGGTGAGCGGGCCGACGATGGTGATCAGGAATTCCGATTGGGGTGAATCCGGGTCGCGCTCAATGTTCGATACGCCGCCGAACAGAAACAGCGTGATGCTGCGCACCGGCACGCCGCGTGCGCGCGCCATCAGTGAATGAGCCATCTCATGGGCCAGCAGCGATGCGAAAAACAGGCCACTGGCGAGGATGGCGAGGCCCCACTGTGCCCCCCACGACCAGTCCGGTTGATATTCATTGAAGGCAGCGCTCAGGTTCCAGGTGATCAGCAAAAAGATGATCAGCCAGCTCCAGTCAACGCGAATGTTGATACCGAAAATGCGCCCCAGGCGTATTCCACGATGCATGATCTTTTCTCCCTTACCATATCTTGGTAGTCTGTCTGAATTTCACATGAGAGGGGCAGGACCAACCGTTCACCGTTTATGCCAGTGCGGTGACCCTACCCGATAAGTATTTGCTGCCAGTGTAAGAAAAAACATCCCCAAACGCATGAGGCGCATGGGGAATTTTGAACTGGTGCCAGTGGGGGGGACCTTAAATAGGCCAGGTGACCAGGCAAAGATTGAATTGGTTGCTCGGTCAACATCTCCTATCGGCCTTGTCGATATTCTGGGAACAACCGGCACCGATCAGGTTTTGATCAACTCGTCCATAGTGGCGGTCAGGTCTACCCGGTCAACGTCGACTTTTGCAATCTGATCGGCACTGGCATAGCGGTCCGACACCAGCAAACCGGTGCCAACCCGGAAATAGCCAAAGCGCTCCAACCGCTTGCGAAGCTCCTCTGGGACGTCATTCCCTAGCGTCAGTGCTTCTGCAAATTTGTCGACAAAGGTGTTGCCACGCACCTGCGGCTTCTGGGCAGTTTGTGTCTCGGCACCAGGACGCTCCAGGTCCTCGTCGCCAAAGTGCACGGCTTTCACCACGCCGATCCTGGTGCCAGTCGAATCATAGACCGGCATGTCTTCGCGTATTCGAGTCATCATGTTCTGCATAGGAATCCTCCTTCTAAAAAGTGGTGATAGATGCACTTTACGCCACCAGTGGCGAAAATACATGGTCTGCCCGGTGGTTTTTAGAGTAGGAAACGTGGGGGATTTTGTGCCGGGCCAGATGGCGGAGATGAATTGGCGGAAGGCTGCGCTGGGCATTGACTTCGTTAGCCCTCGCAAACGCGCCGGTTTTTCTCCGTGAGCAGTAATTGAACAAAACACGAGCCTCGGATTCCTGCACAATGAATCACGTGATCGGAGCCAACAGCATTGTTGAATCCAAGAGGAGAATATTTAGCGTAGGACTTGCGGCATGTCCGCTGCAACCAAACTGCGACCATCAGCTTTTCACACCACCCTCCAATTGACCACCAGTCCATATACGGTGGCGGCAATGTTGTAGGACATGGGGGATAACTTGATTGCGGCGCTGTGGTTTTTTCTTGCCATAGTCGCAACGATTTTCTGTGCTTGACGTAATATGAATCAGGGCCCACGAACATAGCATGTAGGTTATCGATGGTGGACATGACCACAACCACATTAAGCAGCGCGCAATGGGATCAGACACACTCCCAGGCGTTCCCCGCTCAGCAGACTCCTGAGCCTAAAAACCCAGCTGCCCCGGAGTTAATCACGAGAGAAGCCAGCACACGCACGCATTTGATCATCCGTTTGTTAGTCGACCGTGACCGCACGATGGATGCGTACCGGGCTTATGCCTATTTCCGGTGGGTTGACGATTGGCTTGATCAAACATCAATGGATAGGGACGCGCGGATTGCTTTTGTCCGCCGCCAACAATCGCTTATTGATCGGGCATATGCCGGTGAAAGGCTGCACACCCCGACAGTTGAAGAGCAGATGGTCGTGGATTTGATTCATTCTGACCACACTCCGAACAGCGCGTTGCAGACCTACATCCAGAATATGATGGTCGTGATGGCATTCGATGCTGACCGCAGAGGGCGTCGGATTTCGGCCCACGAGTTGGACGAGTATTCGCGCTATCTGGCGACGGGAGTCACTGAGGCTTTGCATTACTTCATTGGTCACGGCGAGCCGCCCCCTGCCAGCACAGCGCGCTATCGGGCTGTTGCTGCGGCGCACATCACTCATATGCTACGTGACACCTGTGAAGACTTCGCAGCAGGTTACTTCAATATTCCTGGCGAATACCTCACTGCACATGGCATCAGTCCGGGTGATATCAGCAGCGAGGCCTATCGTGAATGGGTCAAAAGCCGAGTACAGTTGGCGCGCGACCACTTCAAAGCGGGTCGAGACTACCTGGCACAGGTGCCCAACCTCCGCTGCCGTATCGCCGGCTATGCGTACTGTACCCAGTTCGAAAAGGTGCTGGACGCCATCGAGAAGAATGCCTATTGGCTGCACTTCAATGAACAGAAAGAAAGAATCTGAGGATGGGTAAACAGTCACCAACAGCTATTGTCATTGGTGCTGGGATCGGTGGGATTGCCACTGCTGCGCACCTGGCTAAGCAAGGTCTCCGGGTAACGGTCGTAGAGAAGAACAGAGAGCCGGGCGGGCGCTGCGGCCATTTCTCTCACCAGGGGCATTCCTTCGAGACCGGGCCAACCTTGTTGGTTATGCCACTATTATATGAGGCCGAATTCGCCAAGCTTGGGGTCAACCTGCGGGAAGCGCTGCATGTGAAGCGGGTGGATCCCACATATCGACTGGTCTTCGATGATGGCAGCCAACTCGCCCTTACGTCCGATCTTGCCGCCATGCGCGACCAGTTAGAGGCGATTGAGTCGGGAAGCTTTCAAGGATTCCTGCGCTATGTAGAAGAAGGTCACCGGCATTACCACCTGGCAATGGACAAACTCGTCGGACGAGACTTCCGGTCTGCGGCAGATTTCTTCACCCCTGGA
>JAADYV010000097.1 GCA_010092855.1 Chloroflexota bacterium
CCCCCCACCCGACCCGCGTTATCCTCCAGATGTAGGAGAGGAAGTCGACGAACTGAGCGCGGAACTCGAACAGGCTCAACAAGAACTCGAAGAGTTGAAAGCCAGTGCTTCACCTAGCAAAAAAGCCGGGTTGTTCACACGGATCAAAGCCGTTTTGGAGTTGCAAAAACAGATCGACGCATTGGTTAAAGAATACCCTGGCCTGATGAACACGTAGACCCCCAAACCGGGGATAGAAGCCGTTTTTTCCTTTCGTTTATCAGTTACCATGCCAGACTGGACCAGCCCGTTAGTCAGACTTCCCACCGCCAGCAGGCCCTAGTTTGTACCTCGTGTTCGATTGTCCAAAAAACCAGGAGCCTGCTACGAGGCCCCTGGAAAGTTTGATTCTTGCGCGCGAGGTTTCTGCTGCGCATTTCCCTCAACGCAGCTCATCTCGCCGGGTTTTATCCCACACCAGCGCTATCGTCTGCCACTGGCGAGTCTGCTGTTTGTTCCGGCAGTGCGGCCGGGCCGGGAACGCTGGGCAGCGGGCCTGCATCCTCCACGACGATCGGTTCAACTGCGTCCCAGACGGGGACTGTGGTCGCAAAGACGTGAACGGCATCGAAGGTTACCGAGCCATCGCCGTTGGCGTTGATCACAACGTGGTGCGTACCCGCCGACAGGCCCTGGAAGATGATGGTGTCTTGCAGCACCAGGGTGGTAGCGTTCTGAGAGACCGTCTGGCACGGGTTGTCGTCGATGCACACATCAATCGACCCAAAGCCAACATAGCGGCCATAGTACAACACGAACGAGCGCCCATCGATCTGGAACGAAATGCCCGCGTCGGCCATGCCGGAGAAATACAGCGCCCCACCGTTTGCGCTGGGATTGGAGTAGTTGCTCCAACTGCTGAAGTAGAAGATATCGGGGTCGGACTCCTGATAGATCGCGCCAGACGCGAGCGGCGTCGGGCAGGATGGTGTCAGGCTCACGCCCGTTGATGGCGTGCTGTTGCCAAAGGCATTGTAAGACGAGATAGTGTAGGTCGCGGCTTCGCCACAGGTGCGCGACGAGCCGGTGTAGGTGGTCACGCCTGCGCCCACCGTAGCTACTTCGGCACCATCGCGGAAGATGCGATAGCCATCTTCACCAGAGATATCGCCCCAGTTCAGCGTGAAGCTGTGAACCCCCACACTGGACGACGTGATGCTGGGTTGGGCCGCAGGCACGCCTACCGCCACCGCATCAAAGCTGATGTTGCCGCCCGACAGGTTGGTGATGTGCACGCGATGGTTGCCAGCCGACAATCCGGTGAAGGCTTGCGTGGCCTGCCATTGCCAGGCTCCATGATTGCTGATGTCGGTACACGTGAAACCATCGACACACACGCGCATGGTACCAAAACCGGGATACCGGACATAGTAAATAGCCATCGCGGTCCCCGTGAATTCGAAGTAAACCTCCCCATTCGGGTCCGAGCCATAGTACAATGCGCCCGCACTTGGACCATCACCAGCATAGTTAATCCAACTACCTAATGTATAGATATTGCTGTTGTTCTCCTGCCACAACCCATCCGTCAGCGGAGTCACATCAATGACGCGCACGGCGTCGAAGCTTATGTATGCCGTCGATGCGTTGCTAATCGTTACCGTATGGGTGCCCGGTCCCAGGTTGACATAGCGCCAAACCTTGCGCCATTCCGGAGGGTCGCCATACGAGTCGACGGTTGCACAGTCGCTATCAACGCAAATTTGCATCGGCCCAAAGAGACCATACTTTGTATACACTACTTCCAGCACATCGCCTTGCACCTGGAAGGAAACCGTTGCACTGGGGTCGGCAGTGTAGCGCAGTGAACCACCGCTAGGGTCGCTGCCGAAATAAGTGCCCCACCCACCAGAGTAGACAATGTTGAGATCCGTCTCTTCATAGTAACCAGCCGTGAGCACGCTGGGGCAGTCCGGAGTCACATTAAACGTGTTTGACGCACTTGATTCACCAAACGCATTATAGGCGCGCACTGTGTACGCCAAAGCTGAGCCACAAGTCGGCGTCGTGTCCGTGTAGGAGGTCGTATTGGCACCAACTGTGCCTACTTCAACGCCGCCACGGAAAATACGGAAGCCGTCCTCATTGCTGGAATTATCGTTCCAGTCGAGTTGCGCTTGATATGTTCCCGCGCTGCCCGTCAGGTTACTTGGTGCGGCAGGCGTGCTACCAACTTCGACAGCGTCCAGGTCGATGTAGTTGGGCCCAACGTAGGTGATGCTGACGTAGTGCGTCCCTGATCCCGGCGTGTAGATGACAGGTTGGATCCACTGGGTTGTGGCGCTGTAGTTATTAACATTGATACAACTGCCATCCACACAGACCAGCATCGTACCCCGGTTAGGATCCAGGGTGCGGTAGATCGCCATATTATTGGCGGTGTAGCAAAAGGACACTCGCGCAAAACTGGTGCTGGTATAGTGCAGCGAGCCACCACTGGCATTGGCTTCACCCAGATAGCCCCAGGACCCCTCATAGACGAGGCGGCTGTCGGTATTCTCGAGGTAACCGCTGCCGAAACACGACCAGGTCTTGTTATTTTGCGTACCGAGCGTACCGGGGCGCGGCGTCCAGTCGGTGGCATTGTCGGAATCGGTACTGGATGCGTTACGCCCATAGACCTGGGGCATAGTGGTTGCGGCGAGCGTGCCACTCCACGATGTACCAGTTGGGGGCGAGTCGGTCGACGAGCCGTAGCGCATAAAGTCAATACCTACATCGCCATTGGTCAAACCCACAGAACCGCCGCTGTACGGCCAGATGATCTCTGCCCCGGTGAACAGCCGGGAAGCGGTATCAGTGCCATTGCCTTCGCGGACCACCACATACGCGCCGGGAGCCAGGGTAAAACCGCTGGGGAAGGTGTACACCAGGTTGCCTGTTCCCCAACCCGCGATCAGTTCCCACCCTGTCAAGTTAGCCGTAACACCGCCAGCATTGTACAATTCCACAGCGTCGTAGTTGCCAGGATCGACCTCGTTGATCCGGATGTCATAAACTGGCGGGCCACAGAATACCTGCAGGTTTGCCGTAGCAGGAGTCAACGCCCCCGTAGAAGCCTCAATGACCAGCGTAAA
>JAADYV010000554.1 GCA_010092855.1 Chloroflexota bacterium
AGTTCATTAAGCGCCAGATGTATGGGCGCGCTAACTTTGACCTGCTCCGGCTGCGTGTTCTTTGGCCTCCCTGATCTACAGAAAGTGCGGAAGAACCATCGATTGGGGGGTAGTTTCATATCGCACATGGATCGCCGACAGGCCGCTGAAGCCAATAATCCGCTGGGCATCTTCATAGTTGGCTAAAATCCGATCTTCGACCTGCACCATCATCTGAGTTTCGGCAAGTTCGGTAAAATACGGGTGCAGTAGGAAGCCCACGATCTCCCATTCTTCATTGCCGGTGTTGGGAAAGCACAACGTATCGCCCAGTGCCAGATTGTTGACTTCGGCAAAGCGCGGCTCCACAGCGATTTCGCTCTGGCCCGGTTCCGGGTAACGTCCCTTGACGATGCGCGACACGGTTTCGAGGTTGCCCTCGCCAAAAGGTTCGCTGAAAGAGAACATCACGGCGTTTGCTTGCTGGTCGCCATGCTGCCATACGACTGGGAAAATCGCCTGTCCCTCAATGTCGATGACGCCTGACGGAGCCAGTTCGGTTTGCAACGCACCCAGATACGCGCGATTGTCTGCGCGCGAGATCGCCGTTTCCCCTGAGATGACGTTGACTTTTGTATGTGAAATCTGATCGCTGCGGATGTCTTTGTCAAGCTGACGGTTAACCAGATCAGTGATACTGGTCATGGTCGTCACACCAAACACGCCGATCATGATACTCAGAATCACCAGGATAGAACGGCCTTTGCGCGCCATGATGTCCCGGATGATTTTTCTGCTCCGTGTCTTGAACATAGTTTTTCCTTGCTTTCTACCGGCTATGGTTTAGGGGCTTTGTCGGCCCGATCAGGCTCAACCGGCACAACCGAAATCAGCGGCATCCCCAGATCGCGCACTTTTTTGAGTGCGCCAAACAACGCAGCCTGGTCCATCCCGACACCCGTTAACACCGTTTCGCCATTGGCATCCGGGATGATGGTCATGCCTTCAAACCAGCTGGACCATTCGCCGCCCAGGTGTCCCTTGATGCGAATGTGATAACTGCGGACTTCATCACATCCAATGACGAGATTGCGCGGTTTTGGCATACCCCTAACCTGTTGTATATGGCGCGTTCCTACCAAGCACAGCGTAAATGCAGAGAGGTATTAGTGTCATACCTCGAAGGAGGTATTCAGGGGTGTTATCTGTGAATCGGAGCAGAAAAAACTTTAGTGAGGCGGTAGAATGTTCAGCTCACGCGCTTTCGCGACAGCCTGCGTACGGTTATTGGCGCCCAGTTTGGCGTTGATATTGCGCGCATGAACTTTAACCGTATGCAATGAAAGATACAGCCGGTCGGCGATCTGGCGATTAGTCAGGCCATCGGCGATGAGTTGCAGCACTTCCACTTCACGCTCACTCAGTGGGTTATCGGGCGTATCGTCAGCGTCAGTTGGTACTGGGGGCTGGGTATCGTCAGCCGGAAATTCGGCCACCAACCGCCGGACATATTCCGGCGCAAGCCCCCGAGCAAGCGCCGATGCGAGCAAATCAGCCATCGGTGGACCTTCATCCACAAACAAACGAATAAAACCGCCCGGTTCAGCCAGCGTGAGAACCTCACGAATGGTCTGTAGCGCCCGATCATGCTCGTCGTGAGCCGCGTGAGCAATCGCCTGGAGCACCCGCGCTTTGAGGTAAATATCGTGCCAATCCTTAGCCGCAGCTAGCTGGCACCATGGCTCCAGCACCTCCAGGGCGGCTAGTGGATCGTCTTGCGCGAGGCAAACACGTGCCTGACTCATGGGGAGATCATGCGCCTGGGCCAGTTCAGCCGCAGCGGGCAGATCGCCCTGAGCCAGCAGTACGAGGATTTGCTCGGCAGCAACCTCGGACAGCCGGTGTTCAAAGTGATTCCGACGCACGATCTGGGCGATCTCCGCCAAAATCGTTTGCGCGGCGGGCACATCCCCCAGGGCCAATTTCACATGGGCGAGAAACAACTCACAGACGATGTACCGGTCAATAACAGACTCATACTGCCGTGCCAGATATACACTCTGCTGCGCATGTTCCTCGGCAGCCGCCAGATCGTTCCATTCGTAGTGAACGTGCGCCAGACCGAGGTGTGGCTCATAAAGCACCTGATGCGGCTGATCGCTGGCCTGTTCTAGCACGCGCTGGTAAGTTTCGGCAGCCTGGTGAAGCTGATTCTGGATTTCATAAAGTATTCCCAAGCTAATCGTAGCCAGCATAACGGTGAACGCATCTCCGGCCAACTCGCTGGCAGCGATAGATTCGTAACATGCATGTTTGGCTGCCGCCCGGTTGCCCTGCAAAAAATGACCATAACTGAGCGTCCACCAGGACACGGCACGAAATGGCAGATTAGCCGGATGCAAATATGCTAAGGCACGACGTGACTGGGCCAGGATGGTATCGGACTGGTAGCGGGTCACCGCCAATGTCGCTCGGGCAGCCGCAATCTGCCCAATCAGGTTGCGGGTCTTGTCGTCTGGATCGATGGCCAAACCGGCAGCTTGCAGGGCATCTTCAGCGGCCTGAAGTTTCTCAGCTACCCCGGTTGTTTGCCCCGTGACCAGCAGCAGCGCCCCATACGTTGCCCACAACGCAGGGTGATCATTCAATACTGTGGGGGGCAATGAAGCCAACCAATCGAGGATGCCCGCCACAGCTCCCAGGAAAAAACGGGGAATTCGATCACCTTCGATCAACTGTTCAGCGCGATCAATATCGTTCGCTGCCGCCGCATGGTGAAACGCTTCATACCCCAGATCATGCTCTTCAAACCAGATACTGGCCCGAATGTGAAGGTCGTCGACCAGATCATGTTCGTTTCCCTGCCCCGCTTCCACCTGCTGTTGCAGGCGCTGGCGCAGCAAACCTGAGAACAGATGATGATAGCGGTACCAACGCCGCTTATCATCCAGCGGAACGATGAACAGGTTAACGGATTCAAGATATTCCAGCATTCCTTGCCCAGCAACGGACGGGTCGCGTACCACAGCATCGCAAAGCGGCCCACACATGCGGTCGAGAATTGATGTACGCAGTAAAAACGTTCGCACACTGTCGGGTTGTTGGTTCAGTACTTCCTCAACCAGATAGTCCAGCACAAAACGGTGACTACCTGTGAACGCCTGGATAAAACCAGTGATGTTAGCTGGCCCCGATGGGGAATACGCACCTGGCGGAGCAAGTGTTCCGTGCAAAGCAAGGGCGGCCATATGTAAGCCCGCGATCCACCCCTCGGTACGGTTTTCCAGGGCAATTATGTCATCCTCAGCGAGAGTCAGGCCCATGGTCTGAGTGAAAAATGCGGCAGTCTCGGTCAATGTGAAGCGCAAATCAGCCGCGCGCAACTCGGTCAATTGACCCTGTGCGCGGTACCGGGCCAACGGCAAGGACGGATTCTCCCGCGTAACGATCACCAGATGGAGTTGGGGCGGCAAGTGGTCAATGAGAAAGCTCAGGGCGTGGTTAACGGACTGGGCATCGATCACATGGTAGTCATCCAGCACCAGAAAACATTCAACCGGGAGCGCAGCAATTTCATTGACCAGGGTCGTTAGTATCACCTCGGTGACAGGTGGCTGCGGGGATTGGAGCACATTCAGTATCCCGCCCCCAAGATGAGGTTCAATAGTCTGCAAGGCTGCAATGAGATAGGTCAAAAAGCGAACGAGATCGTTGTCTCCACTATCAAGCGATAACCAGGCAATTGGGCGTTCGCTGTTGGCGAGCCATTCGCTAACAGTGGTGGTCTTGCCAAACCCGGCAGGGGCCGAGATCAGCGTCAGTTTGCCGAAAAAACCCGCGCTCAGTCGCTCGAACAAGTGATCACGACGAACTATTTTGGGTCGTGAGCGGGGAATATAGAGCTTCGTGGCTAAGATTGGCGTAGACATATGCTCAATTATAAAAGGCCGAAGGAATATTGGACAATAAACTGGCGAACATAATGCGCATTTGTTAGGTTTATTCTATTCGAGTGAACCCAGCCTGGTTGCCTGACCCTTAATGCTTCCGCACGATCAGAGTTTGATTCGTCTGTCGACCCGCGGTAGGCTCAGCAGGTGGCAGGCAAAAAACATCGTTACTACGAAACAAACTCTGTCCGTTGAAACCGGGCAAGATCAACATGATGTAAACAGGTTATGGTCGAGTGATGATTGTTGCATAACGTGGAGCACCGCAGGAAAATCAAGTTGGTAGA
>JAADYV010000098.1 GCA_010092855.1 Chloroflexota bacterium
GGTCTGCAAGTTGGGGTCGCTCATATCCCCAGCGCGGGTGAGCGGGCCGTTGAGGTGGAATTGGTCATCGGCAACGCCATGACTGGGTAGTGGTTCTAGTGCCAGCCACAGGTTGATCAGCGGAATGTCAAAGTCTAGCGCCACATTGACCACAATCTGGTTATACAGGATCGAGCGCTCCGGGAAGTCCAGGTGGCGAGGAAACGTGCTGAGCACAGGGATGACGCCCGCCAGCCGGGTTTCGTTGACCACCCGGCGCAGCGCGTGATCGAACTGCTCCGGCGTCAGCACAAACATGTCGTTCGTGCCAAACATGATGAGTGCCACGCTGGGATTGTTCACGCGGTATTCGCACGCCAGCGGCGTTTCATCCGCCTCACACGCGGTTGGATTGGACCACAGCGGGTCCAGCACAGCGTTCACATTCAACCCGTTGTAGGCGGCATAGGTGCGAAAAGTAAACGCCTCATCGTAGAAATCGACTACACCCTGCAATTCGGCATATTCCCCCAGGTCGTACTGGTCTTCGCCAAAGGGGTGCAGGAACAGCCACTCGGTCGAGTTGCAGTCGCCCACTTTTGATATACCTGCGGGATTGCGTTCCAGCGCCTGACCAACTGCGAAGATATCACTCGCCTGCCCGTTCGATTCCGGAATAATGGGGTATGCTGCCAGGTCCACCGCTTCTGCCCGCGCCCGCAGCAGCGCCGACCCGTCTCCGGCGTCCACATCGTAAACTGCTGCGAGGGCGATTACGCCGCCGAGTTCGCCGGTGCCATCGGTGTCGAGGGGCGTTTCCGGATCGGGGAAACGCTCGCGGCGTTCGGGCAGTGCCTCAATGAATGCGTCGAGGGCCACGCTCGCCTGGGTGTACAGATATCCGTTTATCAGCCACCCGCGCGTACCGTTTTCCGCCTGAACCAGGAGCCAGTGCGAATCACTGCTGCGCCCTTCGAGTACCAGACTCGTCCCTGCCGGAAGGATAGCCAACACTGCGCGCGCTTCGTTTGGGCCGGAGTGCAGCGTAAGCGGATATGTGATCCAGACGTCAGGCGACGTGTCGTCTTGGGCAGTGACAGCGGGGTTAGCATGAGGTGGCAAAGCTGTGAGGGTGGTGGTGGCCAGGAGCAGCAATGTCATAACCAGAGTGCGCAGCATCGGTGTAATCTCCGGGGAGGCCAACAGGGGCAGCCAGCGTTGGTTGCCCCTGTCCGGTTGGATGGGTGAAAAATCGTCGCTTTACTGAATCACTTCGCGCCAGATGCGATCCAGGGTTTGCATCGTCACCAGGTTGCGGGTGGCATAGCCCGTTTGCAGGTTGGTGCCGGTCAGGTTGCACGACGCTTGGCCAATTGGTTCGCCCAGGTGGAAGCCGTCGTTTTCCAGGCCGTGATTAGGCAGCGATTCCAGCGCCAACCACAGGTTGATCAGCGGGATGTCGTAGTCGAGCGCCACGCGTACCACGATCTGGTTGTAGACAACGGTGCGATCCCAGAAGCCCAGGTTGCCAGGGAAGGTACTCAGCACAGGAATGATGCCCCGGTCAATCGTCTGTTGGACGATATGGCGCAGGAAAAAGTCGAATTCGTAAGGCGTCATGACCAGCAGCTCACTGGTACCGAACATGATGATCGACACGGCGGGCTGGTGGATGCGATATTCGCACAGCAGCGGCGATTCGCCTGGCTCGCAATAGGCAGGGTTGGCGTATTCGGGTGCCTGCACCGAGTTGACGTTGAAGCCATTGTGCGCTGCCATACTCTCAATAGCCAGCGACTCCCCAAAGTGATTGACGACACCCTGCAAATACGCATAGTCGCCCAGGGAATACTGGCCCCACGCGAACGGGCTGAGGAAGAACCAGTGGGCTGTCGAGCAGTCCCCCACCTTCGAGACGACGTTGGGGTTGTTGCCCCGGTTCTGCCCATCCCGGAAGATCGCGTATGTGCGCCCGGTGGGAGCCGGAACGATGGGGAAGGCGGTCAGGTCGATGCCTTCGATCAAGGCCGGATTGTAACCACCCATGCGAATGCCGCCATAGTCGATGTTTTCCGTCGTACCTTCGGGCAAAATGGTCGGGCCACCGACGCTGCCCGGTTCGCCGCTTGCTGGCCCCGTTGCCGGAGCCGTGCTGCCACCGCCGCCCGCGCTAACCTCTTCGTCGCTTACCGGCAGGCTGGAGAGCGTAACGCCAGTAAAATTCATGTACAGGGCGGAAAGCCAGCCGCGAATGGTGTTGTTTTCAGTGTGTCCCAATACCCACGACGAGTCGGCATTCCGCGCTTCCAGCACAAAACCCGTGTTCCCATTGACCGTGTCGACCACGGCGTAGTTGGTGCCGGGTCCGGAACGCACATTGAGCTGGTAAATGGTATACGCATTCACGCCGCCCGGCACAGGCGGTGCCGGGTTGTCATCAACTGGAGCCGGGGCAGAATCATCGCTGGGCGGAGGAGCCGCACCGTCTACCACTTCATTGCTCACCGGCAGATTAAAGGCGCTGAAACCGGGCGCGTAGTTCAGATAGATGCCAGACAGCCAGCCCCGGTGGGCACCATCTTCAGTCCTGCCCAAGACCCACGAGGCATCCCCGTTGTGGGCTTCCAGGATCATGCCGGTATTGCCCGGCACAACGGCTACAACGGAATATGTAGTGCCAGGGCCAGTACGCATGTTGAGTTCGTAGGCGGTCCAGGCATCAGGGCCTTGGGCAGCAACCGGGCCGTTGACAGATGCCAGTATCATGGCCAACATCATACCAAAAACAACAATCACCACACTGATTTTCTTTAAGGCGCTCATCATTACTGGCGCAAAACTCGCTCGGCAAGCTTGCGCGCTCGACTCCTTTCCACAATATCATGTTGCATGTTCATTGTAGCGTTGAATGCGGTCAGAACCAAAGGGCTGAGGGGCCATTTTACGAAATCGTCTGTTGAACGGTGGTTAAGCGTTGTATGACGGGAATGTCAGACTGTGTTCAATATAGGTATGGTGAAGACAATTTTTTACAGTATTTTACTCACTGTGCCTGGATTCGGCGTAGTGTTTCGTCTAAGATAGAATTTAGCAAGAAAATAATCAGTTATTTTTAGAAAAAGCGGTTAATAATCTGTGGAATCGTATTTTTGGGCCCTTTGGAGCTCTGAAACCAGGTATTATCATCAAATATGGAACGTAAGTTCCGCTACGATTGTCTAAGGATGGCATCCATGAAACATCGTTTGATTTTCTCATTTGGCCTGATCACATTGTTATTGATCGGGGCGGCGGCGGTGGGGGTAGCTCGCCTATCGACGGCAGAAGCTCAGGGTGATGACCCCACCTGTTTTATGCTAACGCTGCAAGTTGTCGGCGGTAAAGGTGAACTCCCGACCGTCACCGAACCCAATTGTGGCGAGGACCTGTATGCCGCCGGGACCGTAGTCGAACTGACAGCGGTGCCGGATGACGATTACAGTGTTTATGCATGGTACGGCACCGACGATGACAGCTCGGTTGCCCTGACCAA
>JAADYV010000555.1 GCA_010092855.1 Chloroflexota bacterium
AAAAACCCCCGTGCAGCGCGTTACGCGGGTATCAACGTTCGGCGGCAAGTAGTCTATGCTATGGTGTGGTCCGGTGGGTTCGCGGGCCTGGCGGGAATCGTGCAGGTCATCGGGCTGCGCTACCTGTTGCAGAGCGAAGGAGCCGCCATCGAGTTCACGGATAATGCCGGGTTTAACGGTATTGTGGTGGCCCTCTTCGGCGGATTGCACCCCATAGGTACGATCCCGGCAGCCGTCTTCTTTGGCGGGTTGCTGAATGGCGGTGGGGCGATGCGGCGCGCCGTCCAGGTGGAATCGTCCATGATCACGGCGCTAAATGGATTGATCGTGGTGTTTGTGGTCAGTAGCCAGATTTTCATTCGACGCCGAACACGCCGCCGGGTGACTGTGGCCAATCAAGAAAGAGAGAGACCTGCCGAAAATGCTGTCTGATATTCTAACAGCCAGTGTCATAGCTTCCGCTATCCGGCTGGCCACACCGTACATCTTTGCTGGAATGGGCGAAACATTCGGGCAGCGCAGTGGCGTGTTGAACCTGGGTGTTGACGGCATCATGCTGTTAGGGGCATTCGCTGCCTATTATGCCGTTTTGGAAACCGGGAGTTTGTTGTTTGGCGTGATGGCAGCCCTTGCCACTGGCATGTTGATGGGACTGGTCATGGCGTTTGTCAGCGTCACCCTCCAGGCTGAACAGGGAATTAGTGGCATTGGTCTCTACCTGTTTGGGTTAGGTCTCAGCGATATGCTGTATCAACGGCTGGTGGGCACCCCGGTCCATGTCGATGGGTTCCCGCGTGTTGATATTCCGGTTCTCACCGATTTACCCGTTTTGGGCGAAATCTTTTTCAATCACAACTTTCTGGTCTATGTGGCCTTCGCATCAGTGCCCCTATCGGCGTTTGTGCTGACTCGCACAACATTCGGCTTGAAGATCCGCGCAGTGGGTCAAAATCCCGAAGCCGCCGACGCGATGGGCGTCAATGTCGCTCGAATCCGTTATTTTACCGTGATTATTGGCGGGGCTTTTTCGGGCATTGCCGGAGCGTCACTTTCCATTGCACTGGTAAACTTCTTTCAGGGTAATCTGACCGCCGGAAAAGGATTTATTGCAGTGGCATTGGTCTATTTTGGGGCGTGGCGTCCATATTGGGTTATGGCCGGAACCTTGCTATTCAGTACGGTAGATGCCCTTCAGCTTCAAATCAAGACGCTCGAAAATGCGCTAAATCTCGACATCCCCAATGAACTTGCCGTGATGGCTCCTTATGTGGTAACACTGGTGGCATTAATCTTTGCCTCAAAGGGCGTTGAAAAACCGACCGCACTCACGAAACCATTTGAGCGCGGGGAATAATGAGGTAAAGATGTTGGTAGCAGCATGCAACTCGTACACCTTTCCTACATCATAAGTTTTTCAAAGGAGTATCAAGCTATGCGTAAACTGTTTGTTCTGCTGATAGTGACCGCAGTTTTTGCCGTCGTCGCTGTTCCGCTCACGTCAACCCATACGGCTCAGGCCGATGATCCGTTCCGAGTAGCGGTTGTCATGCCCAGCGCCACCAATGACCTGGCCTTCAGCCAGAGCATGTACGATGCGCTGCTTTTTGTTCAGGAAGAAATGGGCGAAGATAACTTCGAATTTGTATTCCAGGATGGCACCTTCGTGGTGGACGACGCGGCGGTTGCTCTGCGCGAATGGGCGCTTGAAGGCTACGATCTGATTATTGCGCACGGCTCGCAATATGGAGCGGTGGTCGAGGAAATCGCGATCGACTTCCCCGATACTTCGTTTGCCTGGGGCACTGACAGTGACACCTTTGGTTTTGATAACGTGTTTGCCTATGAAGCTGCCTCCGACCAGGGCGGGTTTGTCAATGGCTATCTGGCTGCGCAACTGACCGAATCCGGTGTCCTTGGCGTGATCGGGCCCATTGAAACTGGTGATGCCAAACTGTATGTTGACGGGTTTGTCGCTGGTGCTGTCTATGGTGATGAAGACATTACCGTGAATGTCAACTACATTGGCTCGTTCAGCGATGTAGCGCTGGCCGCTGAGGCTGCCGAAACGCATGTTGCCAATGATGCCGATGTTTTGACAGGGTCGGCGCAGATGGTGGTGGGCGCAGTGGGCGTCGCTATCGACCAAGATGAGCAGGTGCTGTGGTTCGGTACTCAGGCCAACCAGACCTCGCTGGCCCCTGAACTGGTTGTTGCCAGCCAGGTTTATCACTGGGAAGTTGTCCTGATGGACATGATCGAACTGATTCAAGATGGCACGCTCGGTGGTGAATCCTACTCGCTGACGTTGGAAAACGAAGGTCTGACGATTGAATTCAACGAAGAATTCGAGGTTGATGAAGAATTGCTGGATGAGGTCGATAGCCTGATTGAAGGCATCATTGCAGGCGATATCCCGACCTTGATGGAAGAAGACAGCGAATAGTTCCAGAGGCGAGGGTGGCTCATCCGGGTCACCCTCGTATTGCTTCCCAAGGGAAAACGAATGTCCGACCAATCCTCAAAACCTGTAGTCCCAAAACGCATCCAAGCCGTGCAGATGAACGGGATTGTCAAGCGCTTTCCTGGTGTATTAGCGGTTGACCATGTCGATTTTGAGTTGAACTCTGGCGAGGTGCATGCCTTGCTGGGAGAAAACGGTGCGGGCAAAAGCACGTTGATGAAAATCCTGTATGGCCTGTATAACCTGGATGACGGTGAGATTGTCATCAACGGCAATCCAACAAGTATGCGGTCTCCCAACCACGCGATTCAAGCCGGTATTGGGATGATTCACCAGCATTTTATGCTGGTGCCTTCGCTGACGGTAGCGGAGAACATCGCGCTGGGAATGCGATCTTCTCGCGGGATGCTGCTGGACCTGGACGTCGTGTCGGCACGTATTCGCGAACTCTCCGAACTCTATGGCCTGGAAGTCCAACCGGAAGCCCCCATCTGGCAGTTGGCCGTCGGTGAACAGCAACGAGTCGAGATTCTGCGCGCGTTGTATCGCGAAGCCTCACTGCTGATCTTGGATGAGCCAACAGCCGTGTTAACGCCCCAAGAGGTCGACGATCTGTTCCGCATTTTGGGCCAGA
This sequence comes from Chloroflexota bacterium, assembly GCA_010092855.1. GTDB lineage: Bacteria > Chloroflexota > Anaerolineae > Aggregatilineales > Aggregatilineaceae > TC-15. Next base: position 3,096 of record JAADYV010000555.1, read on the forward strand.
TGCGAGACGATGGGCATTCACTGGTCTTCATCTCTCACAAACTGCACGAAGTGCTGGCGATTAGCAACCGGATCACCGTGCTACGTGATGGTCGTTTGGTTGATACTATTCCTGCCGACACCGCGACCAAACAGTTGTTAGCGCAGATGATGGTTGGCCGCGAGGTCGTGATGCGCTACGAACACGCGGCCAGAGAATCCGGCGAGTCGCGGTTGAAGCTGGACAGCGTGAGCGCCCTGAGCAATCGGGGCGATCTGGGGTTGCGCCAGGTGACGCTGGACGTGCGGGCCGGTGAGATTGTGGGTGTGGCCGGGGTATCGGGCAACGGTCAACATGAACTGGCCCAGGTGATTGCTGGCTTGCGTCCTTCCGCGGAGGGCAAAGTGTGGTTAGAAGGCCAAGACGTGACCAGCAGTTCGCCTGCCAAACTCAATACTCTAGGACTATCGCATATTCCCGAAGAGCGGATGCTGGACGGCATCGTCAAAGACTTCTCCGTGGCCGAAAACTTGGTGTTGCAGGACTTTGCCCGCAAGCCGTATGCCTGGGGCATGTTCCTGAGGTTTGGCATGATTGCTCGCAAATGTAAGCAATATATCCGTGAATACGAGATAAAAACCCCGAGCCACGAGACCCCCACTAAGAGCCTCTCTGGTGGCAATATTCAGAAGCTGGTTTTGGCCCGCGAGCTATCCCGCCAACCACGGGTGTTGATTGCCGCGCAGCCAACACGCGGGGTCGATATTGGGGCCACTGAATACATTCATCACCGTCTGTTAGAGGCCCGCGATTCCGGTACAGCCATTCTTTTGATTTCAGAGGACCTGGACGAAATCCTGGCCCTGGCGGATCGAATCGTAGTGATGTATGAGGGCCAGATTGTGGGGGAAGTCAGCCGAGAAGACGCAGATGTCGGCACCCTGGGCCTGATGATGGCGGGTGCCACGGTTGCGAAAGCGCCGAACATTTCCGAAAATGTGATAAAGTAGAAATTAGCTGGTCGCTCCATACCGGCGGCGTTGAGATCCCCTCTCATCGAAAAGTGCCAGCATCCAGTTAACATAATTAGCATAGATTGGACCCTGGCGATGCAATTGTGGAATCGTTATTTTTTGGCTTCCAGTGTTGATGAAACGCTTGAGCTGCTGCTGCAGTATGATGGCCAGGCGCGCATAATTGCTGGCGGCACCGATCTGCTGATTGAGATGCGCGAAGGTCACCGTCCCCCCCAACCTGTCCTGGTCGACATCACCGCCATCCCCGCCCTAACCACCATCGAACAAGACAACGACCAGATCATCCTCGGAGCCTGTGTTACCCATGCCCGGATCACACACTCCACTGCCCTGCAGAAAAGAGCAACATGTCTGGTGGAGAGTTGTGGCGTGGTAGGCGGTCCCCAGGTGCGGAATGTCGGCACAATTGGTGGCAACGTGGCCCATGCCCTGCCCGCGGGCGATGGCACCACGTCGCTGGTAGCGCTGGACGCCGAAGCCGAGGTCGTGATCGATGGCGAGCGCCACTGGCGGCCTATTCTGGAGTTGTTCCAGGGGCCGGGCGTCTCCCTGCTGGATTCGACCCGAGACCTGTTGGTACGCTTTCGTTTTCAGGCGCATCAACCGCATGAAGGCAGCGCGTTTGATCGTATTATGCGTCCGCAGGGGGTTGCGCTACCCATCCTGGGATGTGCGGTGTGGGTGCGCCTGAACGCCGACAACAGCCACTATGAAGCGGCGCGTATTTGCATTGCGCCGGTCGGACCTACGCCGCGCCGGATCACAGCGGTAGAGAACATGCTGGCGGGTTGCCCGGCTACGGAAGATACGCTTGAAGCGGCGGTGGCGCTGGCCCAGGAGGTGATCAAACCCCGGACCAGCAAATACCGCGCAACTGCCCCTTACCGCTCCGAAATGGTCGCGGTGCTGCTGCGCCGGGCGCTGCCCGCGGCGGTGGAGCGGGCCAAAACAACCATGCCGGTAACGAGTCAGTAGTGAAAGACGAAGACGATGACGCCTATAACACTGACGGTAAATCAAAAACAGGTTGAATTGGATGTGCCCGAATCGCGGACGCTGGCCGAACTGCTGCGCCTTGATCTGGGGTTAACAGGTACCAAGATCGGCTGTGAAGAGGCGGAATGTGGCATCTGCACGGTGTTGGTAGACGGCGTGCCGGTGGACTCATGTGTCTACCCGGCGTTCCGAGCCCAGGGGCGCGAGATCACGACGATTGAAGGGCTAGCCCCGGGCAATAATCTGCACCCGCTACAGAGCAGTTTCATTGATCATGGCGCTGTGCAGTGTGGTTTTTGCACGCCTGGTTTGATCATGACCTCGGCAGCGCTAATCGACACAAACCCAAACCCCACCGACCAGGACATCAAAACCGCGCTCAAAGACACCTTCTGCCGGTGCACGGGTTACACCAGCGTGATCCAGGCGATCAAGTCTGCGGCAGCCGAGATGCGGGGTGAAGCCCCATTCCCGGTTCAACTGCCCGCTGTAGAGGAGCCAGAACGCATTGTCGGGCATTCGGTTGCGCCCTATGGCGTGCGCGATAAGGTAACCGGGGCGGCACGCTTTACTGATGATTACAACTTTCCCCATATGCTCTACGCTCGCACCCTGCGGTCCACCTATCCCCACGCCCGCGTGCTGCGCATCGACACCAGCGCCGCCCGTGCGCTGGACGGCGTGCAAGCAGTGTTGACGCACGAAGATATACCCGGCGAGAATCTGCATGGGTTGGTGCGGCGAGATTGGCCGGTATTGTGTGGCGATGTCGTGCGCTATACCGGGGACGCTGTCGCGGTCGTGGCTGCCACAACCCCCGAAGTCGCCGCCGCTGCGCTGGATTTGATTCAGGTTGATTATGATCTGCTGCCCGTAGTTAGCGATCCGGAATATGCGCGCTCTCCCGAAGCCCCGGACATTCACCCTGCTGGCAATCTGTTGAAGCATATCAAAGTGCGGCATGGCGATGTGGAGCAGGGTTTTGCCGAGGCTGATGTGGTGGTCGAGCGTGAGTATCGCACGCCGATTATTGAACACGCCTTTCTGGAACCGGAGTGTGCGATTGCGGTGCCGGCAGGTGTAGCCGATCACGACAAGCTGACTGTTTATGTCGGGTCACAGATCCCTTACCAGGACCGCGAACAGATTGCGCTGGCACTGGACATGCCGGCGGATACGGTGCGGGTACGCGGTACGCTTATTGGCGGCGGGTTTGGCGGCAAGGAAGATATTGCAGGGCAGATTCATGTGGCCTTGCTGGCGCGGGTCACCGGACATCCGGTGAAAATGCTCTATACGCGCCAGGAGTCGTTGGTCTTTCATCCCAAGCGTCACGCGACCATTATCCGCATAAAGACCGGCGCAAAGAAGGATGGGCACCTGGTGGCGGTGCAGGCCGAGCTGTATGGAGACGCCGGGGCCTATGCGTCGCTGTCAGACAAAGTCATGACCCGCGCCACCACCCACGCTACCGGGCCATATGTGGTGCCGCATGCGAAGATCGACTGCTATGCCATGTACACGAATAACCCGCCTTCGGGCGCGTTTCGCGGTTTTGGTGTTACACAGTCGGCTTTTGCCGTCGAACAGAATATGGATATCCTCGCGGGTGAGCTGGGCCTAGACCCGGTCAAATTTCGACGTATGAATGCCCAGCAGGTCGGCGCAACAACAGCCACCGGACAGGTCCTGCGCGAATCGGTGGGCCTGATTGAAACCATCGACGACGTGCGCCGCGATATGCAACCGGAAAACGGTGATTTTCGATGGGCATGGCGTGAAGGCAATGCTGCGTATGGCTGGGGATTCGCCAGCGCTTACAAAAACACCGGGCTAGGCGGCGGTGCGCCGGATCGTGCCGAGGCGGAAGTCGAAGTGTTTGACGATGGCTCGGTCGAAGTGCGGACCTCATCGGCGGATATGGGGCAGGGGCTGGCCCATGTTCTGGCGCAATGCGTGGCCGAAGAGTTGATGCTGCCCTATGAGCGCGTAAAAGTGTTGTTGTCCGACACGGACCTGACTCCGGATGGTGGTCCCACCACAGCCTCCCGCCAGACCTTCATGAGCGGCAATGCAGCGCGGTTGGCCGCGATTGCGCTGCGTGAAGCGTTCACCCGGCAGGCGGCGGAGATCATGGATGTTCCGCCTAATGAACTGCGCTATGAAGAGGGATTGCTGCGTTACAACGGCCAGCAAGTCGAGCTGGGGCAATTGGTAGGCCGAATGAAACAGCACGGTGTCTCCCCACGCGCGCGGTATGAGTACTGGGCCCCAGAAACCAAACCACTGGGGACCGGTGGTGACATGCACTTTGCCTTCAGCTACGCCACGCAAGCTGCTCTAGTAAAAGTGGATTTGGAGACGGGTGAAGTGTATGTACTCAAACTCATCTCTAGCACGGATGTAGGCCGTGCGATCAATCCCTTGAGTCTGAAAGGCCAGATTGAAGGTGGGATTGTGATGGCGTTGGGAAACTGTCTGACCGAAGCGTTCATTGTGGAAGATGGCATACCCTGGACAACAGCGCTGGCCCGGTACAAAATCCCCAGCATCAAGCATGTGCCCGAAATGATAACCCATCTCGTCGAACATCGTGTGAATAGTGGGCCGTATGGTGCCAAAGGCGTAGGGGAAATTCCGTCAATTGCCACCACACCCGCGATCTGCAACGCGGTTTATCATGCAACAGGGGTTCGCATCTATAGTATCCCTATCGATCAGGATGCATTGCTGCTGGCGCTGAAGCGTAACCAGACCGAGGTGCATACCGCTTGGCCCGATGTGAAGTAAACCCTATTCTGTCGTACCGGCCCGTGCCCCCATATATGAGTGACGTTTTGTGGGGGACGGGCAACACCTCCCTTGAAGGTCGACCCGCCAACCATGGTCCAGGCACCCGGCGTTGATCTGCGCCGTCTTTTGCATAAACTCCGTCATCAGGCGATTGAGCCGCGCAACGGGTTGCTCAAAAATGTATTCGAATGGGGCAGGCAAGTCCCCGTCAAAGGTCTCAGGCGTCCCCAGTTTATCGTGTTGGGTGCGCTCATCGTTTACCAGCTTGTACTGCTCTGTCAATTTAGGCATCAGTTACCGTTAGGGCGTGCCATCACAGCGCTGCTTAATCATTTATGACCACGCCTCAGTTGGGTCATGAGGGGCCGCAGGGCGGCGTTCTGGTCGAGACGATTAACAACCAGGTCGTCAGCGTTTTGATGCAACTGACACCACCCAAAGACTGGCGTGCACGCATTACCGCAGCGATGGGTGAACTCCTCGGTGAACAGAGTATCGAGGAGCGACGGGGCTTGGAACCCTCACCGGCTACGTGGTTTTTGGCAAGCATCCAGACCAACATCTCCTCTTGAAAACTGTTGGTCAGGCGATGCAAGCCGCGTAGCCAGTGGAGGGTGTAGACAATGGCACTCGATACTCGACCGCTGGCCCGTATGTGTTCGAAGAGTAAACTGCGGGGCAAAATTCCAACCCCTGAACACACCCCCACAACGGGAAGTTCGGGCGTTACGTGGCGTTGGGCGCATGAATCGGCAGCGTGGCGCCGTTTCTTAGGAAGAGGGGGATGCGTTCCAACGGGGCATCAACTGTCACGGTCTGCCCACCGGTGATGTGTTGTCCTGTCCAGGCGTCCGTCCACTGAGCGCCCTCCGGCAGATACACGCTGCGCTGGCGCGTGCCTTCGGATACCACCGGCGCGACCAGCAGGTCGGGACCAAACATGTACTCATCATCTACCGTATAGCAGCGGGCATCCTCTGGGAAGTCAAAGAACACCGGGCGCATAGGTGGCGTTCCATCAGTACTCGCTTTGTTCATCTGATCCATAATGTAGGGGCGCAGCCGTTCGCGCAAGTGTAAGTAAAAAACCAAGATTTTGTAGACTTCATCCCCGTAAGACCAGACTTCATTGGCTACGCCCGAGTGATCGGCACTGTTCGGCGAATCGGCGGCGCTGCGGAACCCGTGCAGCCGAAACAGTGGACAAAACGCGCCGTATTGGAACCACCGCACCAGCAGTTCACGAAAGTATGGCGTGTCTGCCTGCCCGCCTCTGAAGCCGCCGATATCCGTCGTCCACCAGGGAATTCCGCTTAACGCGATGTTCAGCCCGGCGGGGATTTGCGCGCGCAGGACCTCAAACGTGGAGTAAATATCGCCGGACCAGACTGCAGCCGCATAGCGTTGGCTGCCAACCCAGGCCGAACGACACAAGTGTACGATTTCCGTTTCGCCAGCGGCCCGCATCCCTTCATAAAAACCCCGGACATGATGTAACGGATAGAGGTTGGCTACAGCCGCGCCATCCCCGGCGTGCATGCGAAGATGGGTGAAGTCTAGCGGGTACATTTCTGGTTCGTTCACATCCAACCACCAGACGCGGACCCCCTGCCGATAATAGCTCTCTCTGATCCGGTCCCAGAGAAACTGGCGAGCATCAGGGTGAGTGGCGTCGTAGTAGTGGAGATACAGTGGCTGATCGCCACCCTTATCGAAGAACTCAAGGTGCACATTTATCCCTTGTTGGGTACGCAGCAAGAAGCCACGCTCTCTCATCTCTTCAAAACTCGCGCTGCGAGGCGATACCGTCGGCCAGATCGACACCATCAACTTAACGTCCATCGCGTCCAACTCGGCAGTCATCGCGCTGGGATCTGGCCATTCGGCGGGCTCAAACCGCCACTCACCATGCCGCGTCCAGTGGAAAAAGTCGGCAACGATGACCGACAACGGCAGGCCGCGCCGCCGGTATTCCCGCGCGACTTCCAGCAGTTCTTCCTGTGTCCGGTAGCGCAATTTGCATTGCCAGAAGCCCGCCGCCCACTCCGGCAATGGCGGCGCATACCCGGTTACGCTGTTATAGTGGGCCAGGATTTGGGCGGGCGTCTCGCCAGCCGTGATCCAGTAATCCAGTTGCGGGCTCGCATCGGCGATCCAACGGGTATGATTTTCGGCCAGTTCAACTCGGCCGATTGCCGGGTTGTTCCACAGGAAACCATATCCCCGCGTAGAAAGAAGAAACGGAATGTTTACCTCCGTATTGTGCTGTAGAAGGTCGATGACACAGCCCTTTTGGTCCAGTTTGCCGTGCTGGTGCTGCCCCAGGCCATAAAACCGCTCGCCAGCATAGGCCTTGAAGTTGATGGTCAGGCGCGTGTGCTCTCCCTCTACCGGGCGTAGCTGGCGGGCTGGGGTCGGGCCGCAGACGTAGGGCGGGGTCTCTGCGAGCAGCTCTTCGCCCGTGGCGCTGCGTAAGAACCGGAGCTGGCCTTCTGCCGATAACTCGGCTGTTATGGCGCCATTGATCAGCCGCGCGGCGTCCGGCGCAATGGTTATCTTGACCGCATCCGCTGCCGGCGCATCCAACAGTCCCTGCGGGACATCGTGGCGAATATCGGGCGCAAGGGTGGCACGTACCCGTAGACTGTCGTGCCCCCACGGCTCAATCTGAACCAGTTCGTGCTGGTGCGTCCAACGTAAGCGATTAGCATGTTCGTAAAAATGGCCCACTCGAATACTCCTGGATGTGTGTCACTGCGCTGGACAAGCCCGGCAGGCGGAGAGTGACTCCCATGCCCACTGCGGGTGCTCGGATTCTTCACCAGAATTGTTGTATACTCTGCAATACTATCAAGGTTGGGAAAGCCTCAGCAGACTCTGAGGCCTTCCCTGGATAGGCAACGGGGGCGGCGAGTGTCCTCAGCGACCAGACACGGCAGGCGAAGCCGTGAACTGCTGCCCCCACCGGCCAAGGTTACTACTCGGCCAGGATGGCATCGATCTTCTGCTGAGCGGTCCTGATGGCCTGTTCCGGTGGCACTTGGCCGGACAGCGCTTCTTGCAGCATATCCTGAATGGCTTCGGAAACACCGGCCCAGTTTTCGATCGGGCCGCGCGGACGGGCGTTAGCCACTTCCTGGACAAACACGGCCATCAGCGGATCGTCGGTCCAGACACTGGCCGCATCGCTTTCGGCGATATCAGCCCGGGAAGGCAAGTAGCCGAGATCGACATAGAAATCGACAATGCGCGACGGGTCCTGCGTGTAGGCGATGAAATCCCACGCACAGCCGACGTTATCGCTGCTCTCGAAAATCGCGAAGTTCTCGCCGCCCAGCGCCGACGCGGGCTGACCATCCGCATACACGGGATATGGCACAACGGTGTATTCACATGTTCCCAGCCATCGTAGTTCACCGTTTGCGGGGCATACGTCGGCTCAAGACGTAAGGTTTCCTGCTTGAATTCGCCATAAGCTGCGGTTAATTCGCTGGGTGCGGCTTTGAGTGCGACTGCGGCCCCCAGGACACAGTCTGCCCCCACCGTCATGGCAATGAAGGCGCGTTCACCGTTCAGGGCCATATGTTTTTCGTCCACGATCAGATGCGCCGGCAAACGTGTTGGGTCTTTGACGGTAGTCCCTACCAGGTCATAGCGTCCCAGATGCTGCACCAAACGTTGCCAGTACATATCGTTGCGCCCAAACACATACGTCAGTCCCCAAAAGGGGACACCAAACCGCCGCAAGAACAGCGCTTTTTCCACGTCCTCGGTGTAGCCCATGCGATAGGGCAATACAAAACTGGGCACCACGGTGTACACCTCACCCGTTGCAGTCAGCTTGATCCGTCGCCGCGGCACGTCCGGCATTTTCTTTGAATGGGTCAAATCGTGGAGCCAATACCCGTTGGCGAAGGCGAGTGGAAACAACTCCGGGCAGATGGTGGCTGCCTGATCGAGATAGTAGCGGAACAACTGGCTGTCGCCGATCATCTGGTCATACACCGTTGGTGTGCATGACACCACGATTCGGCGTGAGGGTTTTGCGATCAAGGGTAGCTCGGTGCTACACTGACGCTCACGATGGGACATAGTGACCTGCTTTCTTGGACGATTGCAGGCCCATTGTGGCCCATCACCCCCTCACACCACAAAATCCGGTAGAACCAGGAAATTTATTGGGTAGCAAACGATTGGATAAGCAGTGACCGCTTTCGTTGCCATGAGCGCACGAGAAAATGCAACCGCTGGACGGTTGGCAGTGGTATCGCCTAGTCTCTTTTCGGATACGCCATTTTTTACCGAGTAGCGCTTCGCTTTCCTCCCCTGAGGTTTTTGCAGGTTGACCCACAGTTGCGCGCAAAACAGATCTGCATATTATATTTAAACTACGTCAATGTTTCACGATGGGTACGCGGTCGTTGTCTCAAACAACCTCGTATACAGGGAGATGTGTCGCTCAAACCCGAATGGATGTCCAAGGTAGTCACCACAACTGACCTTGACCTGACCGCTGACCAAATTGTTGACTACTACTCCCTCCGCTTTCAGATCGAGTTCAACTTCCGCGATGCCAAACAGTATTGGGGCCTGGATGACTTTATGAATGTCAAACCTGTCGCCGTAACCAATGCGGTGCATCTGGCGTTTCTTATGGTCAATCTGTCGGTCGTCATGCTCAGACCCTATCGCGGCCACCAACCGGATTTCAGTGTTCTTGATCTCAAAGCCCAGTTTCGTGCCCGGCGGTATCTCGACGAAACAATAAAAATGCTTCCCGATCCGCCGGTGGTCTCCCTAAAAGCTGTTGGTAGGTAGTGGCACAAGGGTCAACACCTATCGAATAGACCAAATATGGTCCGTCAGGTCGGCGGCCATTGCCGGTGAACATTGCAACCAACGTTGGTAGCCGTTATTTACTTCAATGCGCAACGTTTTGACGCTGCGTGTCAGATTGTAGACGACATCTTCCCAGATACAGGCTGCCCGCAACAGCGCAACTCGTTTGGAAAAGCCTAACGTTTTGCGCACCAAGCGCCCATTCATGTGCCGTGAAGTCAAATTGGTACGCTCAACATGAATCGTATGTTCGCCTGTGCGAGCCAGCGTCGTTTCATCACCATAAATGACACGGACCTCAATACCAAGCAAGTTGCCTTGGTCATCACGTTGCTTGACCATTTGCGCGTAATGCCAACCGGCCTGTGGTCGTTTGATAGTCGGTGGACGACCACGCCCCTGGTATTCCGGCACC
>JAADYV010000556.1 GCA_010092855.1 Chloroflexota bacterium
GGACACACACATGTTATTAGCGTTGGATGTTGGCAATACCAACATAGTATTTGGTGTGCATGATGGCACACAGTGGGCGCACCAATGGCGGGTGCAGACTGTGCGCGAGCGTATGCCAGATGAATACGGCGTGCTGTTTCGTAACTTCTTCCGCGAAGCTGACCTCGAAATGACCCAGATCAGCCAGTCGATTCTGAGCAGCGTGGTGCCCCAACTCACGCAGGGCCTGGCGGCAATGGTCGCCCGGCGCACCGGGTTGCGCCCGTTGATTGTCAACTCTAAGCTGCACACCGGCATCCGTATCAACACCGACTATCCGGAAGAAGTGGGCAGTGATCGCATTGCAGACGCCGTCGCCGCCTATGCACGCTTTCAGTCGGATTGTGTGGTGGTGGACTTTGGGACCGCCACCGCCTTTACAGTGGTGCGCGAACCGGGCGAGATGATCGGAGCCGTGATCGCCGCCGGGCTGAGCACGACCGCCGATGCGCTGGTCGGACGCACCGCACAATTGCCCCAGATTGAGTATGCCCTGCCGCCGTCGGTTATTGGCCGCAACACGATCCACGCCATGCAAGCCGGGTTGGTGACCGGCCATCTGGCGTTGGTGGAGGGCATCGTAGCACGCATCAAGCGCGAACTAGGTGGTGCGCAGGTGATCGCGACCGGGGGCCTGTCTAGCGTGCTAGCTCCCCACACCGATTGCTTTGACCGGGTTGATCCCTGGTTGACGCTGGACGGGCTGCGCCTGATTGCCGAACGCAATCCCCATTCATGATCCCGGCAGCCCGTGCAGCATGGTGGCCACGCGCTGAATGATTAGCTCGCTGATGGTGGCTTTGCTGGCCAGTTCGAGCGGCTCCTGGCTGCCATCGGCGCTCAATATGATCACGCGGTTGGTGTCTGCCTGGAAACCCGCGTCCGGCGCGGTGATGTCGTTCGCTACCATCATGTCGACGCCCTTTTTCACCAGTTTAGCCTGGGCGTTTTCCAGCAGGTTTTCGCTTTCGGCGGCGAAGCCCACCACCACGCGCGGCCACCCGGACTCGGCGCGCTGCTGTTTGACATCGAGCAAGATGTCCGGGTTGCGCGTCAGAACCACCGTCAACTCTTCTTCCGGAGTGGCGGACTTCTTGATTTTTTGCGCCTTGACCTCTGCCGGTCGGAAGTCGGCAACAGCGGATGCCATCAGCAGCGCGTCGGCTCCGGCCAGATGCCGCTGCACGGCAGCCAGCATGTCGCGCGCGCTGTCCACCAGCACACACTGCGCCCCAACCGGCACCGGCAACACTTCCGTCGTGCTGATCAGGATCACGTCTGCTCCGACATCGACCGCAGCCTGGGCCAGCGCGTGCCCCTGTTTGCCGCTGGCGTAATTGGTCAGGTAGCGCACCGGGTCGAGCGGTTCCCGCGTGCCGCCCGCCGTGACGACAATGGTCGTACCGGCCAGTGCCCCATTGCGGCCAATCGCCTGTCGGATGTTGCCGATGAGCGTCGGCGTGGCCGGAAAACGCCCCTTACCCGTCATACCGGACGCAAAGCGCCCCACTTCCGGCTCGATGACGGTCACACCCCGGCTGCGCAAGGTGGCAAGGTTCGCCTGGGTCGCGGGGTGCTGATACATGCCACCATCCATTGCTGGCGCAATAACGGTCGGGCAGCGGGCGGAAATCGCCGTCAGCGAGAGCAGGTCGTCCGCCAGACCAGCAGCCAGCTTGGCGATCATATTGGCTGTCACGGGCGCTACCACAAACAGGTCGGCTTCTTCACCCAGACCGATATGCACGATAGGCGTGGGCAAGTCGTCAGTATGGTCCGTCTGCCACATGTCCGAATACACCGGGCGACCGGTCACCGATTCAAACGTGATCGGGGCAACAAAACGTTGGGCGGATGCGGTCATGATGACGTCCACCACAGCACCGGCTTGGGTCAGTTTGCTGGCGAGGTCAACCGCCTTGTACGCGGCCACACTGCCCGTCACGCCCAGGACAATGTATTTGTTTTCGAGCAGGCTGATGTGAGTCATGTGTTCCTCCTCCTTAACGCAACTGGGAGCGTATCGCTACGCCCCCAGAGAATAGTACCGGGTTTTCGTCCAGACGCTAGCTGTTGAACCGCTGGCGGAACGCTTCGGTCAGTGCGGGCAGCACCTCGAACAAATCCCCAACAATGCCATACTGGGCAATCTTGAAGATCGGGGCTTCGCCGTCCTTGTTGATAGCGACAATCACTTTTGCGGTGCGCATCCCGGCCTGGTGCTGGATCGCGCCAGAGATACCGGCGGCGATGTACAGGTCTGGCGAGACGACTTTGCCCGTCTGTCCAACCTGGTGCTCGTAGGGAATCCAACCTGCATCCACAGCGGCGCGGCTGGCACCCAGCGCTCCACCCAACACTTCAGCCAATTCCTTGACCGGGGCAAATCCTTCCGGCCCGCCAACACCACGCCCTCCGGCGACAATGACGTTGGCATCGGTCAGGCTAACCTGGCCGGTGGTTTCCGCGATGCTGTCGATCTTGGTCCTGATCGCGTCTTCAGCCAATGCGGGAGCCACGTCCGTGATGTCACCGCTGCGGCCCGTGTCCGACTCCAACGCGGGGAACGCGCGGTTGCGCAGGGTGGCGAATTGTGGACCATCGCTTACGACGGCTTCCACACTCAGCACCTTGCCGCCCAGCACCGGGCGCACGGCCTGGAGTCTGCCACCTTCCAGCGATAGATCGGTCACGTCGTTGAGCAGCCCGGCGTTGAGATCAGCCGCAGCCCCGGCCAGCAGTTCGCGTCCGGCAGCAGTAGCGCCCGCCAGCACGATATCGGGCTTGTGCTCGTCTACCAGTTGCGTCAGCAGCGCCACATACGACTCAAACCGGTAGTGCTCCAGCGTGGTGTCATCGGCCTTGAGCACAGTATCCGCGCCCTGGTGGATGGCCGTCTGGGCCGCGTCGTTAACGTTGTGCCCCAGGACCACTGCGGTTACGGTGCCGTCACCTGCCAGTTGGCGCGCCAGGCCCACCGCTTCCCACGCGGAGGACAGCGGTGCACCGCTGTGTTGTTCAACCCACACAAAGACGTTCATAGCACCTTCTCCTCCAGCAGCTTATCCGCCAGAGTCGCGGCCTGTTCTGCTGCGCTGGCTCCATCGATCATCTGGACCGCACCTTCGCGCTTGGGCAGTTCGCGGTAGCCGGTGACCTTAACCGGAGCAGCGAGGTCATCTGCGCTCAGGCCTAGTTCCGCTGAATCCCACAGCGGCATATCGGCTTTGGCCGCTTTGCGAATGCCGATGAAGGTGGGGTATTTCGGCTCGTTGATGTCCTTGATCACGCTGATTACCGCTGGTAGCTGGCTGGTGACGACCTGGATGCCCTGTTCCACCAGGCGCTGCACCTGGATGGTCTTAGCCCCAAAATCAATGGCGTCGATCTTTGCCACCGAACCGAGCGCCGTCCAGCCCAGCTTGCGCGCGGTCTGGAAGACGTGGATGTCCGATGCAATATCGGATAGTTCTTTGCCGAAGATCACCAGGTCCACATCGCCCAGCTTGTTGATTGCGGCGGCGGCAGCGGTGGCGTAGGCCAGGCTGTCGTGTCCTTCCAGCGCGGCATCCCACACCTGGATCGCCTGGTCACAGCCAATGGCCAGCCCGTGCTTGAGCGCTTCCTTGTGCTCGTCCGGACCGATGGTCATGATCGTGGCGGTGACGTTGTGCGCGCCCTTCAGCAAGATCGCTTCTGTGATGGCGTATTCGTCCCAGGGGTTGATGACCAGCTTATCCCCCCACGACACGTTTCCACTGCCGTCGACCGTGACCGTCGCCTCGGTATCCGGCACACTCTTCGTTATGACAACGACGTGCAATTTGATCCCTCCTTTAAGCTATTAATTCCGAAAAATCTATGCCTCGCTTTGCCACGTTTCAGCATCGTAGGGGACGGGTTCGCAGCGCAGCGGCTTATCCTGGCGATAGCCCAGCGCGTAATCGGCCTGGATTAACTGTTGGATTTCGCTGGAGCCTTCGTAGATCACGGCCCCTTTGGCGTTGCGCAGATAGCGCTCGACGTCATACTCGTCGCTGAAGCCATATGCGCCAAACAACTGGACCGCTTCCAGCGCCGCCTGGACGCTCATGTCGGTAGCGTACCACTTGGCCAGCGCCGTTTCGCGCGTGTTGCGCACACCCTGGTTCTTCAACCACGCCGCCTTGAAGAGTAGCAGCGAGGCCGCATCGTACCACTGCTGCATGTAGGCGATCTTTTGCTTGATCAACTGGTGCTGGGCAATCGGCACGCCAAAGGTCTGCCGTTCCTGGGCATACTTGACACTGTCTTCCAGGCAGGCTCGGATGCAGCCGTTTGCGCCAGCGCCCACCGTAAAACGCCCGTTGTCCAGGCAGCTCATGGCGATGTAAAAACCTTCGCCCTCTTCGCCAATCCGGTTTTCGATGGGCACTTCGACATCCTGCATTGCGATCCAGCCGGTTGATCCGGCGCGCACACCCATCTTGCCGTGAATGTCGCCAGAGGTAACGCCCTTCATGTCCTTGGTGATCATGAAAGCCGTGATGCCCTTGTAGGCGGGTTCGCTGTGCGGATCGGTTTTGGCGAAAACCAGCATATGGTCGGCCAGCGTCGCCAGGCTGATCCACATTTTTTCGCCGTTGAGGATGTAGACATCCCCTTCACGGCGAGCAGTAGCCCGCAAACTGACCGGGTCGCTGCCCGCGTCCGGCTCGGTGAGCGCGTACCCGGCATACTTCTCACCGGTAGCCTGCGGCACCAGGAAGCGCTGCTTCTGCTCCTCAGTGGCCCATTGCAGCAGCGCCAGGCTGTTCAACCCGGCGTGCACCGACATGATCACGCGCAGGCTGGCGTCCACGCGCTCCAGTTCTTCGCAGACCAGCGCCAGGGTGATGTAGTCGAAACCCTGGCCGCCATATTTGACCGGGATGTTGATGCCCAGGATGCCGAGTTCGGCCATACGGGGCAGGACGTCGGGGTGTGGTTGGTGTTTGCGGTCCCACTCCTTAATGGTGGGATAAATCTCTTTTTGGGCGAAGTCTCGCACCATCTGGCGAGCCATCTTGTGTTCTTCAGTAAGCGAAAATTCCATGTAGTTGAGCTTCCTTTGTTGCGCTTGGATGGTATTCAATCGGGTGAAGCAAACAGTGAGTAGATTATAACATGCCGTCGAATGGCTGTAATGCGCCGGAAGTCACCAAGAAACCATGATATTGCAGCATCCAAGATTTACCATTTGCGCAATTGTAAAAATAATTTGAACAAATGGCGCTTGACACACGCTTCTGGCCCGTGCTATACTGCCGACATCCTAAGAAAGGAGAAGGCGTAGTATGTACAGCAACGTAGA
>JAADYV010000099.1 GCA_010092855.1 Chloroflexota bacterium
ACGGCACATCGATGCGCGCGATCTTGCACGAGTTGAACAGGCGCACGACATGGGGGTCCAGGCCCATGATCGCCGGGCCATCCGGCGTGGCATAGGCGCGGATGCCCTCGAACACGCTCGACCCGTAGTGCAGCCCGTGCGCGGTGACGTGAATGGTGGCGTCGTCCCAGGCCACCCAGTCGCCGTTGTGCCAGATCCATTCCGATTTCTGCATGGTGATGTCGTCTCCTTCGCCTTTGTTGGTCGATAGGTTTGGATAAGCCGGGGGACGGTTCGCGCCCCGGCAGTAGTATTCAATCCAGGAACACGGCCCCGGTGCTGGCGCTGCTGACCAGTTTGGCGTAGCGCCGCAGCCACCGGCTGGGGATGTCGGCTTCGAACGGGGGCAGTGCTGCCAACCGTCGCGCAATTTCCGCCGCATCCACCACCAGGTCGAGCGTGCTGGCGTCCAGGTTGATGTCGATCAGGTCGCCGTCCTGCACGGCTGCGATGGGACCGCGCGCCGCCGCTTCCGGGCTGACATGGCCAATCGACGTGCCCCGGCTGCCGCCCGAAAAACGCCCGTCGGTGATCAAGGCCACGCTGTCGCCCAGGCCCATGCCCTGGATTTGCGCCGTCGGGCCGAGCATCTCCTGCATCCCCGGACCGCCGCGCGGACCTTCGTAACGGATCACGACCACGTCGCCGGGTTGCACCTCACCGTTGAGGATGCCCGCCGAGGCCGCTTCCTCGCTCTCATACACCCGCGCCGGGCCGCGATGCTGGCGCATGGTGGCGGGCACCGCCCCGCTCTTGATCACGGCCCCATCGGGAGCCAGGCTGCCAAACAGGATTGCGAGGCCGCCGGTAGCGCTGTGCGGGTCCTCGACCGGGCGGATCACGTCGGGATCGCGGATTTCTGCCCCGGCAATGTTCTCGCGCAGCGTCTGCCCCGTCACGGTCGGGCGGTCGAGGTGCAGCGTATTGCCGTCTTTGGCGATCTCGTTGAGGATGGCGGGCACACCCCCGGCGCGGTGTACGTCTTCCATATGCCAGTGGGAGGCCGGGCTGACCTTGCAGATGTGCGGGACGTGCGCGGCCACGCGGTTAATGCGCTCCAGCGGATAGTCAACGCCCGCTTCGTAGGCCAACGCCAGGGTGTGCAGAACCGTATTGGTGCTGCCGCCCATCGCCATGTCAAGCGCAAAGGCATCGTCGATGGCCTCGGCAGAAACAATTTGGCGCGGTGTCAAGTTCTTTTCAATCAGAACCATGATCTGCCGCGCCACGTTTTGGGCTAGCTCGGTGCGTTCCGGGGTATTGGCCAATGCGGACCCGTTATACGGAAAGGCCAACCCCAACGCTTCCATCAAACAGTTCATGGAGTTGGCCGTGAACATGCCGGAACATGATCCGCACGATGGACAGCCGAAGTCTTCCAGCGTTTTCAACTCGGCGTCGTCGATTTTGCCTGCTTTGTAGGCCCCCACGCCCTCGAACACACTGATCAGGTCCACGGTGCGCCCGTCGGGAGTCTGTCCGGCAGGCATTGGCCCCCCGCTGATAAAAATCGTGGGGATATCGACCCGCAGCGCGCCCATCAACATGCCGGGCACGATCTTGTCGCAGTTGGGAATGCACACCATACCGTCGAAGGCGTGGGCCATGATCATGGTTTCGACCGAGTCGGCGATCAGTTCGCGGCTGGGCAGCGAGTAGTTCATGCCCGCGTGCCCCATCGCGATACCGTCATCCACGCCGATGGTGTTGAACTCGAACGGGACGCCGCCCGCCGCGCGCACCGCCTGCTTGACGACCTGCCCGAACGCCTGCAAATGCACATGACCGGGCACAATGTCGATGTACGAGTTCACGATGGCGACAAACGGCTTGCCCATGTCCGCGTCGGTGACGCCGGTCGCTTTCAGCAAGCTGCGGTGCGGCGCACGTTCAAAGCCCTTTTTGATCAAATCGGATCGCATGTCGTTCGGTTCCTCGTTCCTGCCTCAATGCACTCAACGAAAGAGCCGCCCCTGGGTTGGGACGGCTCGTTGTGTTTCCGGTTCGCGTTGGCCTGTCTAGGGTGCTGGCCTCGGCTGCGTCCCAACCCGTGTTCGCTCCTTCTTAATGACAACAAGAAGGAGGTCGATAATGACAACCAGAATGATAACGAGGGTAGAGATGCTGACTATGTTCATCTTGCCAAACTTCCTAACCGTTCACTTTGCCCATTCAACAAAAAAGCCTCCCGGCTGTTGGGAGGCTCCTGGCTTTCGCGCTTGTGACCCGCCGCGTGGCTAGGCCCTCCCAACACCGTATACCCCGCCAATAATGATGACGAGGAGGATGTGAAGAACCAGGACGACGCTCAGACGGATGTTCATGACTAACCTTTGATTGTGTTGTTTTGTGGGCGCTTTTATGCGCCACATGTCACCACTGTAGCCCTCACCAGTGGCGATGTCAACCCCTTCAGGGCTGTTCAGCGTATATTTTGGTGAAAGTGACCAAACGACCAAAGTCGCCTTTGGTTGTTCCGTACAACTGCCGCGCCGCTGCCTAGCGCACGCCGAGCAGCAGTTCAATCGTAAGCTGGTCGAGCTGTTCGTAGAGCAGGTCGCGCGCTCCGAGGGTCACCCGGTCGAAGGCTTCATCCTTCAGC
>JAADYV010000557.1 GCA_010092855.1 Chloroflexota bacterium
CACACCTAACAACGTAACTAGTGCCAGAACCGGCAACGCAAAACGAAAGTAGTGCATGTGTCCTCCATCAATGTGATGCTTGTTATGAACCGCGAATTGTGCCCCCCAACTGGCGACTGCCAACTGGCACACGCCCCCCCCTGCATCCAGAATGGGACACCAACCCGGTGGCCGGTGCCCCATTCGAACCTCGTTATTTGCCTAGGGCAGGCTGCTGCGTTCGGTGATGTTCAGCGTGCCTGTGATGTAATCTCCGCCGCTGCTGGCGTAGGTGCCCACCCAGATGTCATACGTACCCTCGCGGGGGTCGAGGAACTCCACCATCGGACTCAGCGAGCCACCGTAGTCGTCGTTGCAGTACCAGCCACCCGACGGCCCGTTGATCACCAGCGTGGTGTCGCCTGGCGACTCGAAGTAGAAGCGCAGCCGTTGGGCAATATCTCCCGTATAGCGCAGTTCAAAGTCTGGTGCTCGTTCCACGCCTCCCCGGCAAGAGAAATCGGCGGCGAACTCTGCGTTGAGTGACCCGCCTGCCGTGACCTGGACCTGGTAGGGATCGGGCAGGAACCCGGCTGCCAGCGACACCGATCCGTGCGCTGCCGGGAGCGTGTAGTCGAGTCTATCCCCACCGCCGCCACCGCTGACGATCACGGTTGCGCTCGGATAGGTGGTCGAACCGTCCTGGTGGACCACGCGCAGTTGGTACGTGGTGGTCGTGGAGGGGCAAACACTGCGCGAGCCGTACCCGGTGACGCCTTCGTTCAGGCTGCCATCACCCAGGTAGTACACTTGCTGAATACCCTCCATTGACCATTCCAGGGTGGCGCAGCCGCCGGGTTGGATGGTGGACGGATTGGCCCTGAATTGGACATAGTAGGGTGAACTTACAGATTCGATCCACCAACCGACCTGGTCGCTGTCGCCCAACCAGCCCACGGTGCCATCGTCCAGCCGCACTTCCCACCAGCGGTAGCCGGAGGAGCAGACCGGCCCATCCAGGATGGTCATGCGTGCCCCTCTGGGCAGTTCGCGGATCTGGCGTTCGTTCAGGCCGGGTGCCGCGCGCAGCCGCAGACCGACTCCCCAGTCCGTGACTTCAGCCGTGTCGCCGATTTCCACCGGCAGGGTGCCGTTGCCATAGGAATACTGGCAGCCGGTGCCCATTGGACTGCCCGGCGTGGCCGAGGGACGCGGCGTTATGGTCGGGCGCGGTGTGGATGTGGGACGCGCGGTTGGCTGTGCCGGGCGCGGGGTAAAGGTGGGGTAGACCAGCGGTTCGGCAGTAGGCGGCACTGCTGCCACGCCCTGCGTTGCGGCAGGCACGCCCTGTGTTGCGACAGGCACGCCCTGTGTTGCGGCGGGCACCATTGGCAGCGGAGCTTCACCGGGTTTCCAGGCTGGCAAGGCGGCTGCCACGCCCGGCGCAGGCATCGAAACGGTTAGCGCGGTGGCGCTGCCGGTAGCGGCAGTGTACAGTTTGAACTCTTGCTCGCCGGTGATGACCAGCAGCCGGTCGCCGCTGGGTGACCAGGCCAGCCCGCGTGCGCCCGTGAGACCCTGCACCTGGCCCAGTGTGCCGGTGGCGTCGTACTGGTACAGTTCGGCCAGGTCTCCATCGCGCAGTGTGCCGTCCCCGGTCGAGTCGGCGGTCGCACCGGCCACTGCCAGCGTGCCGTCCGGGGCGTAGGCCAGGTCGTAGATGTGAATCTGGATCGACGCGATGCGGCTGACCGCACCGGTGATGTCGGCCACGTGCCCGGAATCACCCACCGTCTCCTGTGTGCCGACGGCAGAAGCGCCCAGCGGCCCGATGGCCAGCGCGGTTAACTCTGGGAACGTTCCCAGCGTGTAGTGCGGCGTGAGCGTGACCTGGTTGTTGGCCATGCCCATCTCCATGACGCTCACCTCGTCTGCACCCAGGCACAGCACGTAGGCTTCTTCGCCATACAGCTCGAACCCGCCGGGGCAGTCCGCCGCAGCAGAGAGCGCGAAATCGAGCGACGTGGCCAGCGGCGACACCAGCTTGATCTCGTCGGCGGTCAGCAGCAGCAGCCACGCGCCGTCCGGCGACCACGCCACGTCCACGATGTTCTCATCCGGCGAGAAGGTCGTCACGTCTTCACACACGCGCGCGCCGCTGAAACAGCCATCCAGCCCGTTCAGTACGCCATAGCCGCCGTCAGCAGTGGTGAAAGCCAGCCATTCCCCTGATGGCTGCCACACCGGGCGTTTCCCCTCGCGCGCCTCGACCCCCAACTGCCCCACTTGCCCCGACCCGATGTCGAGAATGTAGATGTCTGAGCCGGTGGTGGCGCTGGTGCCGACAAACGCCACCACGCCACTCAGGTCCTGGGCGTGGGTAGACTGCTGTGGCAGCAGCGACACCACACCCAACAGGGCAACTAGTGCCAGAACTGGTAACACATATCGTAAGTGCTGCATGGTTCCTCCATAGATCAGATGCATGCAATGAACAGGTCTTTCACCCTCCCCCCCGAATCAGTGTCTTGGCGAGTATACCTCCTAATAGGCCTTAGAGCGGGAAAACAACATCGACATAAATGTCGGGCGCCCTGGTTTCGTAACTGCCGCTCACAATTTCGATTAACTGGTACCGGGTATCCTCGGACGGGCAGTCATAGATGGTCCCGGAAACACCAGACGGCAACGGGAAAAACGATGGGCTGGGATCACTGGTGCCCATCAACGACCACCGGAAATTGGTGGGATCGTAGCCAGTGATGTCATACGTGATCGTGATACATTCGCCGTTAGGGATAAAAGTCCGGTCGGCTTCGAAGTAAATCACAATGCCGATCGTGGTGACCGTAATCGTTACTTCGGGGTAGATTGTCGAACTATCCGGCAGCAGGACGCGCAGTTGGTACGTGGTGGTCGTGGCCGGGCAGACGTTACGCGAACCATATCCGGTGACGCCCTCGTTCAGGCTGCCATCGCCCAGGTAGTACACCTCCTGGATGCCCTCCATCGCCCACTGAAGTGTAACACACTCGCCGGGCGTGATCGTGGTGCGATCTGCCCAAAAGTCAACGACCTGCACAGGAGCTACAACCGCTTGAATCCACCACCCATTGGGATCGCTATCGGCTACCCAGCCAGTGGTGCCGTCGGCTTCCAGCCGCACCTGCCACCAGCGGTACCCGGTCGCGCACACCGGCCCATCCAGCACGGTCATGCGCGCGCCGCTGCGCAGTTCGCGGAGTTGGGTTTCGGTCAGGCCCGGCGCAGCACGCAGCCGCAGCCCGACGCCCCAGGTCGTGACTTCAGCCGTATCGCCAATCGCCACCGGCAGTCCACCCGTGCCCCCAAAAGCGTACTGGCAGCCGGAGCCCATCGGACTGCCCGGCGTGCGCGTGGGCGGCGGAGCCACCGTCGGCGGAGGTTGCACGGTGGGCGGAACCTGGGCCGTTGGTGGGCGCGGGGTGAAGGTGGGATAGACCAGCGGCTGCGGGGTGAGCGTGGGCGGCTGCTGCGTGGCGCTCATGGGTGTTGCGGCAGGTCCCAGTGGCAGCGGCGCTTCACCGGGTTTCCACGCGGGCAAAGATGCCACCAGGTCCGGCGCGGTCAGCGCAACGGTCAGCGGGGTTACGTTGCCGGTCGCCAGCGTGACCATCTGGAAGTCGTGGTCGCGATTGATGACCAGCAGCCGGTCCCCATCCGGCGACCAGGCCAGCCCGCGCGCCCCGGTCAGCCCTGGCACCTGGTTCAGCGCCCCGGCCAGGTCGTATTGGTACAACTCGGCCAGGTCCCCATCGCGCAGTGTGCCGTCCCCGGTGGCATCGGCGGTCGCACCGGCAATCGCCAGCGTGCCGTCCGGCCCAAAAGCCAGGTCGTAAATGTGAATCTGGATCGACGCGATGCGGCTGACCGCGCCGGTCATATCGGCCACGTGCCCCGAATCGCCCACCGTCTCCTGCGTGCCGACGGCGGCCAGGCCAGACGGCCCGATGGCCAGCGCGGTTAATTCGGGGAAACTCCCCAGCGTGTAGTACGGCGTCAGCGTGATCAGGTTGTTGGCCGTGCTCATTTCCAGCACGCTCACCTCGGCGGCACCCACACACAGCACGTAGGCTTCCTCCGGATACAGTTCGAACCCGCCGGGGCAGGCTGCCGCCGTCGTGAACGCCAGGTCCAGCGAGGTAGCCAGCGGCGACACCAGCATGATCTCGTCGGCGGTCAGCAACAGCAGCCACGCGCCGTCCGGTGACCACGCCACATCCAGAATTTCCACGCCCGGCGCGAAGGTCGTCACGTTTTCGCACACCCGCGCGCCGCTGAAGCAGCCGTCCAGTCCATTCAGCAGGCCATAGCCGCCGTCAGTGGTGGTGAAGGCCAACCATTCGCCCGACGGCTGCCACACCGGGCGGTTGCCTTCGCGCGCGGCAACGCCCAGTTGCCCCACCTGTCCTGAGCCGATATCGAGCAGGTAAATGTCCGCGCTAGAGTCCGCGTTTGCGCTGGCGCTGGAATCTGCCCCCAGCCCGCTCATGCCCGGTGCCGGGTCGGTTTCTGTGCCCGTTCCCGTACCGGTGCCTGTGCTGGTGC
>JAADYV010000558.1 GCA_010092855.1 Chloroflexota bacterium
ACCATTTGGTCCTTAAGAATGTGCCTCCGTTGAACTCATTTTACCAGCCGCGCTGGGCAATGCGGTCCTCTTCGGGCATGGTTGTCACGTTAATGCCCATCAACGTAGTGCTAGACCAGACTATCGACAGTCTGAGTTTAGCCCTACGGAGATGGACACATGCTGTTCGCAGCACAAGTTTACCACACACAACCACATAACCTGACCGCACAATCGAATAGTGTCGGCTGCGCGAGCGGTAATCCTGCTCGTGTTATACCTGTCTGCCTGGAAGTCGTTCCTGCTGATCCGCAACTTGAGATCAACAGGCGCGGCTTCTTTTGCGTTCTGAAGGAGACCCTCAATGGCTAAGAAGAAATCGAACAATTCAAAATCCCTACCCGGCAGCGTTGTGACCGTTGGCCTGGACATTGGCTACGGCGTGGTCAAAGCAATCACGGATTCCGCCGTGATCACTTTCCCATCGGTGATGGGCCATGCCCGTGAGATCAAGTTCCAGCAGGACGACATCACCGCGCGTCACCCCGGCGATCAAATCATGGATGATGGTGGCGAGTGGTTTGTCGGCGAACTAGCGCTCGCACAACTCCCCCCCGGCGAACTGCTCCGGTTGCGCGGACGCACCGCTAATGAATCCACGATGGGCAATGCGTTCCGGCTGCGGCTGGCGAAGGTCGCCATTGGCAAACTGCTGAGTGGCATGTGGAACCGGGATGTGGTGCATCTGCGTATCGCGTCAGGTTTACCCGTTGACCACATGCGTGATGCAGCTGACCTGAAAGCCGCGTTGACCGGCCAGCATCTCATCAAAACCGACACTGCCGAGATCATCGCCAATGTGGATGAGGTAATGGTGATGCCGCAACCATACGGCGGAATTTATGCGGCGACGCTAACCGAAGCCGGTGAGATCAATGAATACCACACCTATATGCGGACCGGCGTGGTAGATGTGGGGACTTATACCGTTGACCTGGCGCTGGACGATAACGGTGAGTATGTGGATTCCGAAAGCGGCAGCGTCGAGAGTGGGGTTTACACTGCTCAGGAACGCATCGCCGCCGCCCTCGAACGCGATTACCGGCAGAAGATGCCCTACAAAATCGTCGAGCAAGTGCTACGCACCGGTGTATTCCGGGCCAGTGGTGAACCAGTGGACTACAGCGGAGAGGTCGAAGAAGCGCTCGCTCCGCTGCGCAGCGCCACGCTCAACCTGATGAGTGAGAAGTGGCAGCGCGGCATGACCATAGACGTGATCTTCCTCTCTGGTGGTGGCGCTGAACTCGTGGCTGATGAGGTGTGCGCAGCCTATCCACAGGCGCAATTGGTCCGCGATGCGCAGCTTGCCAATGCACGCGGTTACCTGAACTACGCCCGGTTTATCGCGAAATGAGCCAGTAAGGGGGTTTTACCGGTTTGACCAACTGGTTTTATCGGTAAAACCCTCTCAAGGAGCAATCACTATGGCGAAACGAAGAAAAACGAGACGTCAGCACAAACTCATTGCCTTCAAAGCGTTTGATGACACTGACCAGGACATCCTGGATTGGTGGGAAGGGATTGAGGAAGGCGAACGCAGCAGCACTATCCGCGAACTGATTCGTGAACACCTGAATGGTCACAGTGGAAATCATCGCTGCTCACAAAAGACTGTTTCAGAGCCGGAAGTTGTACCGATGATGGAACTCGCCAGGGTGCGCGATGACACTACCTGGATTCGCGAAGCGCTGCACGACATGCCCGCCTATCTGGAACAGGTTATCCAGACGGTGGCTGCAATGCAGCCCGCTATGGCAACCGCAGGAGGAGTGATTTCACTACAACCGGAACCCGCTTTATCGACGCAAATCAGGACCGAACGCGAAGCCAACATGAGGAAAAAGACGTGGTAAGACAACCGAAGTTGAGCACCATCAAAACCATGCACGACGCACGTCGTGAGCGTGGGCGCTGCGCTGCCCACCGGTCCGCACAGCGGACCGTGCTCCACCACCCCGCGAGTATCTCTATGCGAGGGGTTCAAGGTGGTGGAGCAAGCCAGCTAAATCGCTGGCCCGCGCGCACCGCGCGGGATGCCGGTGGAGCGCTTGCCGCGCAGCCACCGGTGCGGGGGGACACATCACCCCCCGCGTCGGTCAGCCCGGTATCCCGGCCCTACCGACAGCACCCCGTGCCGGGGCGCGAAAATCGTCGTGCAGCGTCCCGTGAGCGCACCATTTTTGTCCGCAAGACATAGGAGTTAGCCACATGAATCATCAGCAACTCGTGACCGCTATTGCACGACGTTTGCCCCATCGCTCCAAAAGCGACGTGGCCGAAGTGCTGGAAGTCATGGTCGAAATCTGTACCGAGCAGTTGAGTCAACCGGATCAGGTCATCCAGATCGCCGACCTGGGCAGACTGTCTATCGACGTTCACCAATTACAGGTCGCGGGCGCTGTGCGCAAGACATTAGCGGATCAGCATGGCCCAGATCATCCCGACACGTTGACTCGGATCGTTGGTCGTTTCCGACCAGCGCCGCAACTGCGCCAGGCTATCGAAACCATATATAAGGAGAAGGTGAATTGAGCAAAGCGCGTTACACCGAACGAGTAACCATCGGCTTCACACCAGATCAGAACCGGCGACTGGAAGAACTAGTGCGTGTGCGCTCCCGCAAAGGCGAGGAGGTTAACAAAGCCGACCTGATTCGCACCGCATTGACCTTCTATTTCATGCATCAGGACGATCTGCCCGGCTCACGCAAGGCGATTGCGCGATCGGTCGAAGGCAAGATCGCGGAAGTAGATCGCAAGGTGGATCACCTGACCGAAACACTCGAAAACTTCATCGAGCGCGTGACGAAACGGAGGTCGTGAGATGGACCCGAAACAGATGTGTGTCGCCAATGTGAAGTACAAGAAACCAACCCCTGACGATACCAAACGGACCAAGGGCTTGCTGCGCTATTTGACGTATCGCGACAGCCGCGACGGACATATCAAGCAGACCGGTGGCCGGGAACGCTGGGTAGATCACGGGCTGGGCAGCACGGTCGGTGAGATCGCCGATACCTGCGAGCAATATCGCAGTGAGCATGTGCTGGCTTTCACTTTAGTATTCAACGCCAATCCGGACCTGATCGCAATGGTGCCGGAAAAACGGCGCGCGCGGTTTGTGCGTGAACTGAACGAAACCACGCTAGATCGCTTTCTTGAAGCGCGGGGCATTGAAGGAGGGATCGAGCACAGCTACGTGCTCCATCACCGTGCCAGTGAAGACCGGCAATCACCGGGAATGCACAACCCGCATACCCATCTGATTTTGCCGGGCACCTACTTCGATGAGGACCTGGGCGAGCGCGTGCCGTTGTTCTTTTCGCGGAACAAAAAGGTAAACCACATCGAGATGCTGCACGACGTGACCGAGCAAACCATGCGCGAGCAGATGGAGCGCTATGTCGGTCCGGAGTGGGAGCAGCGCTACGACCGGATCGCCACCGTGCGCGAACAGCAGCGCGAAGTAACTGTGCGCGAGCCGGATGGTGTATTCGTCGATGAGCAGGATCAGGCATGGCCGGTGTGGGGCGGTGTGCGCCGCACGACCGAAGACACCAGCGCGGCTGGCTTCTATCGTCACTTCCAGGCTAAAGATGGTCCAAGCCTGGAATTCCGTCCATTGTTGCTGAATATGCCACATGAGATGGCGGATGAGGTGGGCAATATGTTTGCTGCCCATTTGCGCTCATACCCTGATCCAACGCTGAAGCAGTTGCACGACTTTTCGGAACAACTTTACGTGGAGATGACAAGTGGCAATGAGGAACAAGCAACACTCAGCCAAATTCTGGACGACAAACCCGAACCCGATCACGAGCCTGAAATATTGCTCGACCTGTAACTATCCGAAAAGTACACAGAGGACCGGAGCGCTTTGCTTGGCGGCTACGCTCAGGTCCCCTGTGCAGAAATCGAGGTTGAAAATAGTATGACACACAATATCCCTGTCAACAAGGCAGCAGCGCAAACGCGCATCGCTGCTTCCCGTAACGACTTCCTGACCACGTTGTTTGGTCAGGCTAATGCCGAATTGCTGCTGGAGATACGCTGCATTCATCCGGAAACTGAATCCGCTCGCGTGTTGTGGTCGCCGGTGGGTGATGCACAGCGTGTCGCGGCCACCCTGCGCCAGGTGGACGCGCTGAACAAATCCGGCCATAACATCTACTTCGCGCCGTGCTTGCGTAGTGAGCAAAAAGGCAGCGCTGAAGCTGCCGCACTGGTTCCTGCGCTGTGGGTGGATATCGACTGTGATGATGATCCCCAACTACGATCTAATGCACTCGAAAGATTGCATGACTTCGATCCCAAACCATCGATCATCCTAGATAGCGGAGGGGGATGGCATTCATACTGGCTGCTCAATTCGGTTGTTGAACTGCCGGATGATGCTGCGCGACAGCAGATTGCCCGTGTCTTGAATGGCCTATTTGCTGCAGTTGGTGGCGACGAGGAATACGCAAAATCAGTTGCCTCACTGATGCGCTTGCCGGATACCGTCAACACCAAACCCGATCGCGGGGGTGTGGTGGCGGTGATCACGGAGTTTCACCCTGACCGGCGCTATCCGCTGGCTGCGTTTGAATGGCTGGCTGTGAAACCGAGCAAATCGAACGGCACGACGCGAATCGCTCACTCAGACAATGGTCACACACCCCTGCCGCAAGTGACGCTGGATTACCTCTCTCACGGCACATCAAACGGCAACCGTAACCGGGCATTGTTTGATGCGGCGTGCCAGTTCCGCGATGCAGGTTACAGCCAACCGGAAGCCGAAACTGAACTTGTTCCACGTCATGTGGCCGATGGCACCGGCGACGAGAATTCCGCCGCAAGGGAACGCGAAGCCCGTGCCACCATCGCCAGCGTGTACAGTCAAACGCCGCGCGATCCAATTGCGGAGCCAGCACCGGACGCACGACAAATTGTGAACCACTTGGTCAATCGCTACGGAGCAACCGAGAAACAGGACATGCCCACATCGGAACAAATTGCTGAAGCGGTCAAGGCTTGTGCCCACCTGGAAGCCATCGATTGGGCGGTGCAGCGGCAGCGTCTCAAAGACCTGTGTGGCCGCGAAGTGCGCTTAAGTGACCTGGATCGCCAATACCGCCAGGCCCGCAAGGCGCTGGAACGTGAACGCATCCAGGACTACACCGAACGCGAAATCTATTTCGAGGCCGGTGGCAACATGATCTACCACCGCGAGACGTACAACGGGCCGGTGGACAAAACCGTCGCGGCCTGGTCGGGGTGTGTGGTGGAGCGTGTCTCGCAGGTCAACGATGATGGACAGATGGAACACCTTGCCGCGCTGGAACTGCGCAATGAGCAGCAAACAGTAACGCTCCAGGTGCCCAGCGAGATGTTTGGTGATGACGCCGCCCTGCGCCGCTTCATTGCCGGTCGCGCTGGTGAAGCGTTTACTGTGCGCGCAGGTATGGGCAAACATCTGGCCCCGGCGATCTTGAGTTTGTCGGGCGAATACCCGCGCCGGACATGTTACGGCTTCATGGGCTGGACGAAGATCGATGAGCGCTGGACGTATATCGCGCCAGGGGTTTGTGTGAATGCCGATGGGGTGCTGGGCGATCCGCCGGAAATCGAGTTGGATTCGCGGCTGCGCGATTACCGATTACAAGACACCGAATGGAAAAACAGCCTGGCGGCATTTGAGGCCATGATCCCTGTACTTCCCAAACAGCTTGCGCCAACGTGCATTGCATTTGCATTGCTGCCACTTGTGCAGAGTTTCTTTCCGTCAGCCGCGCCGCGACCGGCCATCCATTTGACCGGAACATATAGCAGTGGCAAATCCGAACTGGCCGCGCTGATGAGTAGCTTCTATGGCGCGTTCTCACGGGATACGCCGCCTGCTCAATGGGGCGATACCATCAACACGGTGGAAGCGATGGGTTATCCGCTAGCATCTGCCCTTTATTGGGTTGATGACTACAAAAACATCTACGCCGATGAGCGCACCTTCACCCGTTTTCTG
Source organism: Chloroflexota bacterium (assembly GCA_010092855.1). Classification (GTDB taxonomy): domain Bacteria; phylum Chloroflexota; class Anaerolineae; order Aggregatilineales; family Aggregatilineaceae; genus TC-15. The sequence continues at coordinate 6,040 of JAADYV010000558.1, forward strand.
CAAAGCTACTCGCGCGGCATGGGGCGTGGCCGGTTGACCCGCGAAGCCAAACTGCGCAAAGAGCGGGCGTGCCGGGGGACCATTCTCAGCACTGGCGAAACAGTTCTCGAAGGTGAAGCATCCGTGTTATCGCGTATGCTCGTGCTGGATGTGCCGCCCTGGGAGCATCGTGATCCGGATGGTAAAGCACTCGCGCAGGCGGATCTATTGCGCCAGTATCTACCCGGCTTCACTGTAGAGTTTGCAACATGGATCGCCCGGCAGGTTGAGGAAGGCGATCTGGTGAGCGACATCAAGCAGCGGTTTGAACGGAATGTGAATGGTTACCGCGAAAAGCTGGCCGCTGCCGGTGGCTCCCAGGCCAATACCGGGCGTATTGTCCAGAACTGGGCCGTGCTGGTGACGGTTTACCAACTGCTATGGCAATTCCTGGATGATCAAGATGCGGTTGATATGCTGCCCAGTTGGGAGGATGTGATTCACGAAACAGCGCAGACGGTGCGCCAGGAGCGCGCCAGCGAAGTTTTTCTGGATTTGCTCGGCCAGTTGATCGCTGGTGGTCAGGCCGTGCTGGATACGGACATGCGCAACCCGCGTGCGGCAACACCTGGGGTAACAATCATCGGTTATCGCGATGCCAACTTCGTTTACCTGCTGCCGGAAATTGCGTTCAAGGAAGTCATGAAGGTGCAGTCACTGCGCTACAACGTCGCAGCAATTGGTACCCAGTTGTACGAGGATGGCTATCTGGTGCCGGGCAACAGCAAAAGCCACCTGACGGTGCAGATGCGTGTGCGTGATAGTCGGGTGCGATTATGGCGGCTCAAGGCGCAAATTCTGACCGGTGACAACGGTGACGACGGTGACACTATGCCGAACATGCAAAAACAAGGTGCATAGTAGGTGATTCTATAGCGGTGACAACGGTGATTCCGGTGACAAACTCCTTATTCTTGCGATTTTGGCACCGCTGTCACCGCGTCACCGCTCGAAAAAAGCAATGCTGGTGGAAATTTCAAAAAACGCGTGGGTGTCAAAACCTGATGCAATAGTGCGAAAACTATACCGGAGACAACGGTGACAGCGGTGACGACACCCTGATTCAGAAGCTGTTCACTGAACAATATAGTTCTGGACCAGAAGATAAGCGAAATACAGGTCTGCTACGCTGAAAAACAGGCTTTTCTCGCTCAGCATTGTCAAAATCCGGTGCTGTTCCAGGTATTGAGTCCAGAAC
>JAADYV010000559.1 GCA_010092855.1 Chloroflexota bacterium
AGATCACGGGGACGATCCTGGTCTACCCCGGCGGCGAAGAGCAAACCCTCACCTTCGAACGTATCATGGAAGATGTTGTGCTGCCTGGCGAATGGCAGCCAAACACACAGGAGCAATAGGTTATGCGTGCGCTGTCTGTGAGGATCGGTCGCGGCACCCAGGTGCGAGTAGTAGCAAAATCCCGCCGGTTAGTTTGGCGTCGAAAACGGGGCATCGTTCCCTACCTGTTTATCGCCCCCTACTTTGTTGTCTTTTTCGCATTCCTGCTGCTGCCGGCGCTATTTGGGGTCTATGCCAGTTTTACCGACTGGAACATTTTAGGCAGTCCCAACTGGATCGGCGTAGAAAACTATAGAGTGCTCTCGGATGCTATGATGTTCGAGCGTGCATTCAAGAACACCATGATGTTCACCCTCTACTCGGTACCCCCGCTGGTGGTCGGTGGCCTGTTGCTGGCCGTGCTATTCAACCAGCCGCTTAGAGGGCGCATATTTGGGCGTGTGGTCGCCTTTATCCCCTTTGCGCTCATGGTGACAGTGGTCGGTATTCTGTGGCGATGGATTTTCGACCAGAACTTTGGGCTGCTCGATTACTATTTGACTGAATATGGGATTATCGACTGGATCGACAAACTGGGGCTTACCGAAAAGTTCCAGATCAACCGCAAAGGCAAGATTCCCTGGCTCACCAAGTGGCCGCTGCATTCGGTGGCCCTGACCACAGTCTGGTGGCAGATCGGCACCAACATGATCATATATCTGGCCGGGCTGCAGGAGATTCCAGAAGAATTATACGAAGCAGCCCAGATTGATGGTGCCAATGGCGTGCAGCGCTTCCGGCATATTACGCTGCCCGGCTTGCAGTTGATGCACATGTTTGTCATCCCGATGTCGGTCATATCGTCGCTGCGCGTGTTTGGGCAGGCGCATGTAATGACCGGCGGTGGTCCTGCGGGGCGCAGTTACACCATCGTGCAACACCTGTATGCCGTAGGGTGGAATAACCAGCGCATGGGTGAAGCCGCCGCCGTCGGTGTGATTTTGTTCGCCATCACCTTCCTGTTCACGCTGTTCCAACTGCGATTCATCTTTAAGGCGGTGTAGGACCATGCCAGACATCCCGTTAATCCCCACGTTGATCGTCAGCCACCTGATTGCTGTCGTATACGGCGCTTTTGGAACCCCTGCCGTCTTCGCCACCAGAAACCGCGATCCCCAAAAAGGCCGGACCATTGGTATTGTGGTGGGCCTGGTGGGTGGTCTGGCCGCCGTCTATGCGCTGTGGTTGATTGGTGTGTTTGTTCTCACCACCCGAACCCGGCGGCACATCGCCTATGGGATCGAACCGCCGCTTATAAGAAACAGATACCGTCTGGAGAATCTTCGGATTATGTCCCATCTGTTGCTGCTGGTGATCACCTTACTGATGGCGGTGCCTACCTTGTGGATGGTCTCGACGGCGCTGAAGCCCGGCAACCGGGTACGTGAAGTGCCGATCAAGTGGTATACCAGCGACATGACGCTCGACAACTTCCAGGCGGTGCTTGATCAATATGATATGGACGAGTGGTTCGTCAACAGCACGATCGTGGCCGTGGCGACAACCGCCATCGGCCTGGCGGTCTATTCCCTGGCCGCTTATCCACTGGCACGCATGGAGTTTCCCGGCAAACGCTTCATCTTTCTGGGCATTCTGGCCACCATGCTTATTCCGGTGGAGGCAACCATGATTCCGATGTTCATCGCTTTGACCCGCATGAAGGTGCTCAGCAATCAGTTTGGCAATTATTCCAGCCTGGTATTGCCGGTGGTCGCCAATGCGTTTGGCCTATATCTGCTGGTCCAGTTCTATCAGACCATTCCGGTTGAGGTAGAAGACGCCGCACGGATTGATGGCTGCTCAGAGCTTGGCCTCTACTGGCGCATTATGCTGCCCCTGGTCCGCCCGGCAATGGCTACGGCAGGGATTTTCACCTTCATGGCCAGTTGGAACAACTACGTGTGGCCGTTCATCGCCGCCAATCCCGATACTCAAACTCTGCCGGTAGGACTGGCGATTGCGATGGGCAGCATCACGGGCAGCCCGGCTTCGGTGGATTATGGCGTCGTCATGGCGGGTATGACGCTGGCTACGCTGCCGCCCCTGATCATCTTCGTCCTGTTGCAGCGCTATTTTGTGCAAGGTATCTCGATGACAGGCGTGAAAGGGTAATGCATCTGCAACAAGCCGGAGTCATTTTGCTACCGGGTGCGACGAATAACGGCTGTACGTCACGCTCACGATTGTGGTATAGCACGCAGTATTCAACTCACCGTTGAACACGACCGGAGCTATCGCCAGCTGCCAGTCGCTGCACTTCGTCTGCAGTCGACAGGTTCACATCGCCTATCATCGAGTGTTTCAAACACGACGCGGCGGCGGCAAAGTTGAGCGCACCCTCATCAGGCATCTCGTGGTATAGCCCATAAATCAAACCTGCCGCAAATGAATCGCCACCACCAACGCGGTCAACGATATGCGTGATATCATAGCGGTGGCTGCCATAAAACGTATCGCCATTGTGCAAACACGCCGACCAGCCATTGTGGCTGGCGCTGATGCTTTCCCGCAGCGTGATCGCCTGGTAGCGCAGGTTGGGAAATTCGTCAAACATTTTGCGCGCCAATGCTTCATACCGGGCGGTGTCGAGCGCGCCGGATGCGACGGCATGTTCCCAATCACCAGCGCTGACGTGAACGCCTAGCGACCGCTGGCAGTCTTCCTCGTTCGCGATACCGACATCAACATACTTGACCAGTTCGGTCATGACTTCCGGCGCGGTCTTGCCCCACTGCCACAGCTTCTGGCGTAAGTTGTAATCACACGACACCGTCACCCCGTGCGATTGAGCAGCCTGCACGGCCTGTAACGCTAAATCGGCAGCACGAGCGCTGATGGCCGGCGTAATCCCCGTGATGTGGAACCACGCCGCATCCTCGAAGATACGATCCCAATCGAAATCTGCGGTCGACGCGGTCGCAATGGCCGAGTGCGACCGGTCGTAGATGACGTTGGATGGGCGTTGGTTTGCGCCTGCTTCCAGGTAATAGATGCCCATTCGCTCGCCGCGCCGCGCGATGTACGCGGTATCCACCCCGTAGCCGCGAAAAATCGCACACACGCATCCCCGATGGGGTTTTCTGGCAGCGCCGTCACCAACGCAACGTCCACGCCGAACTGCGCCAACGACAGCGCCACATTCCCCTCACCGCCGCCGAAGGTAGCTTCAAAGCGCGCGGATTGAAAAAAGCGCTCAAACCCTGGCGGCTTGAGCCGCAGCATGATCTCGCCAAACGTAACCACCCGTCCGTTCATGATTCTTGCCCCCTTGCGGCACGCACAATGGCCAGCGCCGCCTGCACCAGCTGCGTGATAGTGTCAAATGCTCCATCTGCGATGAGTTGTTTCTTGACGATCCAGCTTCCGCCGCAGGCGTGAACTACCGGCAGCCGCAGATAGTCCGCGAGATTGGCCGCGTTGATGCCCCCGGTCGGGATGAATTTCACGCCACCAAACGGGCCGCTGACCGCTTTTAATGTTGGTATGCCGCCCATTGCTTCCGCCGGGAAAAACTTGAGCACGTGCAAGCCTTTGGCCAGCGCTGCGCTGATCTCGGTCGGGGTAACAACGCCGGGCGTCACCGGTACCTCGTGCTCCAAACACCAGTCCACCACGCGCACATCAAACCCCGGCGCGACGATAAACCGCGCGCCAGCCTCAACCGCGCGCTGCGCCTGCTCGATGGTCAACACGGTGCCCGCGCCAAGCAGCATCTCCGGGTAGGCCGTGCTGATCGCGTGCATCGCCTCCGCAGCGGCTGCCGTGCGGAATGTTATCTCGGCACATGGCAACCCCCCGGCCAGCAGCGCCTCGCCCAGCCGGGCAGCATCGTTGGCATCATCAATAGCCACTACCGGAATCAAGCCAAATCGTCCCAATTGGTGCAGGATGTCGTGCATATCGTTTGCCCTCTCCCTTAAGTTGCGTGCTTCGCCTGGCCGGTGCGTTCGCCCGTTTCGCTCTCAAACGGGGCAAGAGCGACCATCAACGGCTGGATATCTTCGCAGTGGGCCACCAGTTCAGCCGGTCCTGCCAACACTGTGACCAGCGCTGACGCGCGGCCATTTGCCAGCTCGACCACCCGGCAGCCGTCTACCGTGCCTCGTTCGCTCCAGAGCTGGCCGTTCCCGGTGAGCGCAAAGGTTACGCGCCGCCGGTCGTCCACACAGAGAATACCCTGGGCATCCACAAGCTGCACCGTCACGCGCTGCGCGGGTATACCGTCCGGAGTTTGCGTGGCTGTAACTGTAGGCGTGAAGTGATCTGGGTCGCCCGGTTTTCCGGGAATGACGGATTGCAGGATGCTGTGTTCGATGATTGTGCCATCTGGCATGGTGCCAACCGCGCGCAGCAGATTGCCACCCGGTTGCAGAACCACATGCCACACCAACCCACCAGCGGGATGCGCCGCCGGGTTGCGGGTTTGGGTGCCCTGCGTCGCGCCGTTGACGTACAGTTCAACCTGCGCCGCATTGGAATAGACGCGCACGCGCTGCGGCTCGTCTGGCGCGCCGACCCGCACGGGCCACGACGGGGATTCAATATGGCACACCGGGTCCCCGGTCAAGTAGGCGCGAAACAGGAAATAAACATCTTTTGGCCGCCCGGCGCGGTCCACTAACCCCTTTTGATTCACGTAGGGGATCGGGTTCTCAGGACGCAGCGGCGTGCCAAAATCCTTAAACGCCCACTGCGCAGTTCCCGCAAGCGTGGGCAGTGCGCGCTGGGTCTGCAAGTGCCACTCCATCACGTCCAGCATGTAACTTTCCGACCAGTCGCTGTCGCGGCTGGCGCGCGTCGGTCCATCGTGGCCTAGCGCGAGACCCGGTACTTCCGCGTGGTCGGCGCTCTGCTCGATAGGGGCCGGGAGGTGCGGCCCGCTGTTGTGCCGCCCCACATGCGAATCACCGCCCCATTCCATGTGTAACAGGCGTGGGTAGCGCTGTATGGCATCTTGCAGGGCCTGCGCATAATCCTCATACCGCCCGCGATACCATCCAGACCAGATCGAGGGCGAATACACGTCAACAGCATCTGCGCCTGCTTCGAAGCGCCGGAGCGCAGTCAAGCGGCGCGGATCGAGATCATGTGACAGTTCGTGTAATTCGCGCAAGAACGCGACTACTTTGGCGTCGGTCGAGTCGGGATGTTCGCTGTCCCAATCCAACTCGTTACCCAGGCCCCAGAATATAATCGAGGGACGATTGTAGTGCTGCTCGATCATCTCAACCAGCATCGTGCGCGCCTGGTCTCGGAAGACATCTCTCCCTACTCCGCCACGACACCAGGGTAGCTCTTCCCACACGATCAGGCCCAGCGCGTCACAGGCATCCAGTACGGCGGGCGCTTGGGGATAGTGCCCCAGCCGGGTGAAGTTCAAGCCAGCGTCACGAATCTGTTGCATCTCCTGCCGCGTCAAATCGTCCGGCACAGCCGCGGCGTACCCGGCCCAGTCCTCGTGCCGGTGCGTGCCCGTCAACAGCAGGCGCTCCCCGTTGAGGTAAAATGGCCCCCCGGCGGGAAAGTCGAAAAAGCGGAAACCAAGCTTTTCTTCAACCCGGTCCCATTCTTCGCCAGCGCACGACAGCGTGATCACCGCATGGTACAACGTGGGAGACTGTGGCGCCCAGAGTTCCGGCTGCTGCACGGCGGGCAGCTCAAGCGCAAACGCGGTTTCGGTGATTGTGGTGGTGGTGTCGCTGATCGGTGCACCATCCGGCCCGAACAGTGTTACACGCACATCAAGCGGCGCGGAAATGTCGCCTGCTAACCGTCCCCGCAGCCGGAGGTCGGCGCGTTCGGCAGTCGTGTCGATGTCGAACAGCAGCGTGTCCAACCGCGCTGGGCCAGTGCTATACAGCCACACGTTGCGTGTCAACCCGCCATACAAAAAAAAGTCCGACATATCCGACGGGATCAGGTCTGGATCGGGCGTATTGTCTACGCGCAGCGCCAGCGTGTGCGGGCGCTCTGGCGCTCCTTCACGCTGCGGTGTGACGTCCAGCGTGAAGGCAGTATACCCCCCCATGTGCGAGCCGATCTCACGATTGTTGAGATAGGCGTGCGCTTTTTGCGATGCGGCTTCGATCTCGACCCAGTACCGTCGTTCTGGGGCAAATAACGGAGCCAGGTCCAATTCCCGGACATACCACCCCGCGCCGCGCCGGTAATGCTGCGCCGGGTCGGGGTGCATGGTGTCAAATGCGTTCCAGGTGTGGGGCAGCGTGACGCCTTCCCAACCGGAGACCGCTTCAAGGCCGGGAATGCGATCCACATCCCCGAAACGAAAGCGCCAATTGTCGTTGAGCGTGAAACGCGCAGGTCTATGCATGGTATGCCCGGCTTATTCTTTCACCGCGCCCGCAAGCCCGCGCACGAAAAAGCCCTGGAACAGGAAAAACACCAGCAGCACCGGTACAACCGAGATCACGGTCCCGGCGGCGAAACCAATCCAGTCGGATGAGTGTTCGCCACGAAAAGCGTACATCCCCACCGCCATATTGCGCAGCTCCGGTTTGCTGAAGGTGAACACCAGCGGAATGTTGAACTCGTTCCAGGTGCGCATGAACTGGAAGATGACCACCGTGCCGATCACGGGCCGCGCCAGGGGCAGCACCAATCGAAACGTCTGGAAGAAATTGGCCCCATCAATACGTGCCGAGTCGAAAATGTCTTCCGGGATCGTGCTGAAAAAGCCGGTGAACAGCAGCACGTACAACGCGCCTGCGCCGCCCGACAGCGCCAACACAACACCAAAGCGCGTGTTCAACAACCCCAGCTCCTTGACCAGCACAAACTGCGGGATAATGATCGACGCCACCGGAATAAACAGCGTCGCCAGGATCAGCTTGTAGAGCACGTTGCGACCAGGGAAGCGGTAGCGGGCCAGCACATAGCCACACATCGACGACTTGATGACTTCGATCATGGTAGCGATGGTGGCATAGTACACCGTGTTGCCGAAATAGCTGCGAAAGTCGGCTTTGATCCAGGCGTTTCTGAAGTTCTCCCACCGCCAGTCTCTCGGTCGCGCCCACTCCCACCCTTCAGGCAGCATCCTGGCATCCAACGTAAACAGCTCGGGTTGGGTTTTGAACGCCGCTAAAACCACCCAGATGAAGGGGTAAATCCAGACCACGCTGATGGTCGCCAGGAAGAACATTGCGATCAGGTTCATGCGGAAGTGCCGCCCGGACATGTACTTCAATACAGAGGCCGTTACCGTGTGGATGTTTCCACCGCGGGCTTTGATGAAAAAGACCCAACGGAGAAAGGCCAGCCAAAACACGTACAATGCGATCAGGCCACCTAGCAGGCCGATCACCGCTCCCAGGATACTGCCTCTGCCGGGGCTGCGGTTGTAGCTGGCGAAGAGATGCCGGGTGCCGGCAAACCCCAACACGGCAGCGAATAGATGACTGGCCAGCAAAACGGGTATGAGAGGCGTATTCATGTCGTTCTCCCCAAGAATGAAGAAGTGGATTCTAGCGCCCGAATTCCTTTTGAATAACTCAAGTTTGGCATTGCTCGCTCAAC